>CALZGZ010000388.1 GCA_945787105.1 uncultured Gammaproteobacteria bacterium | reverse complement strand
TTGGGAGGTTTCACCTTGGGAGGTTTCACCTTGGGAGGTTTCACCTTGCTGACATCATCGCTGACATCATCGTCGGGCGGATCGGTCACCGGCGGTTTAACATCGGTGACGAGGTCCGGCCTGACGCTATCCACATCCGGTTTGGTGCGCACGGTGTCGTCTACCCCCACGCCGGGCGGGGGGACCACTGCGACACCACCGGGTTTATCCCGTTCTCCGCGGTCCATCTTATCCCGCATGTCTGGTAGCCGTGGTTGCTGGGCCGCGCCGGCGCTTTCGGCCTCGACGGCGTTCACGTCGGCAGCCACATCAGCCTTGACGGTGCCGGTGTCGGTGCGCCCGGTGTTGACGGGCAGCTTCACCACCTCGACGGCGACCGGCTCCAGATCCTTTAATGCCTCGTTCAATCGCTTTAAGTTTTCTTCCACCGGCAACGACGGTTCGAGAATCCGCGACGACGGTTCGAGCACCTGGATGTTGGTCTTGCCCTGGCCGAAGATCGCCACCTCTCCCGGATGGATCTCCTGTTCGTGCCGTTTGTTCATCTGATCCGTCGCCAACACATTCACCAACCCTTCCAGCAACGTCACCGTATCGTACTCGTCTGTGACTTGCACCGCGAAGGTGGTGCCCTTGACCACCGACACCAGATACGGCGTGTGTACCTCGAAGCGCCGCATCTTACCCGGCAACACTCGGTAGAGCAGGTTGCCGAGGGACTGCACCGCTTTGGTCAACCGGTCCGTGACGTCAACGGAAATCTCAACCCGGCTGTTTTCATTGACGGTCACTACGTCGCTGCCGTTGCCCAGCACCGCGTGACCGTTGATTCCGGTCTCGACCACGAACGGAGATCCTAAGCTTTGCCCCGCCGCCGCCGAGCGCCACGTTGGCGTTCCGCCCTCATCCGCTGCTTGCAGTCGCACCATCCCGGACAACTCGGTGATCGCCCATGAGGAATCATCCGCATACGTCTGCCACGGCAGGAGCAGGCACGCCACCGCGATCGTCGTTAAACCCTGTATCAGTCGTCGTTGAAACGTCATTCGCTGGCCCCCAAAGACAGGCTCCTAGCAAGCCGCCCGCGCCATGTGTGTACACGTCCGCTGCGATACCGCGGCGCGAGAAACTTGAGGCCCCCACCTCGTTGATTGTCTATATAACAAAAGTATGGCACGAACGAGCGGGTTTTCAACCGCCATGCCCGGGTTGATGCGAACCGCGAACCACCCTCCGGTGCAATTCTTGACAGGCTGAAAAATCCCACCACACTTAAATGACTAGATGATCTTCGGCCAATAGTCGATCCAATATCGTCGGAGGCGAGGTGGGGAATATTATCTGCGGCACCCGGACACAGCGGTGCAGGCGATGCCTGAGCACCGTGCACGAGTTATGGTTCCGGGTTCGTGTGGCTGCGAAAACCACCGTCCCGTTTTCGCGGGCGCTCCTTGTTAGCCTCACAATCGGCGTGTTTGCGTTGCACATCATGAAAATGGATGACGGCAACGCCGCGCCCGAGCAACCGTTTGTCCTCGGCGGCGTTATCGTCGCCGGCACCCAGGTGTTCGAACCACAGGAATTCCTACCGCTGTACCAGCATTTGCTCGGACGCCACGTCACCCGCGAACAGCTACAACAGGTGGCTGATGCGATCACCCAACACTATCGCGATGCCGGTTTTATATTGTCGCAAGCGATCCTCCCGGCGCAACCGGTCAGCTTCGGTATCGTCCAGCTGCAAGTGGTGGAAGGTTACATCAGCCGTGCACAGCTGGCTGGAGACGCCGGGGATCGGGGCGTCATCAAGGCCTATCTCGACAAGATCACTGCGATTCGTCCACTGCGTGCCATGCGCCTGCAACGCTACCTGTTGCTGATCAACGATTTACCGGGCGTCAGTGCCCACTTCAAGATGCGGCCGCTGCCGCAGGCCGGCGCCTACGAGCTCACCGCATTCGTCAACCGCAGGAAGCACCATGTGGCGCTCGGCATTGATAACCGCGGCAGCGAACGTCTCGGGCCGGGGCGCGGCAGTCTATCCGTCAACTGGTACTCTCTATTCCGACGCCACGAGCACATCGGCATGTGGTTGCGGTCATCCACCGATGCCGAGGAACTTAAGAATGTGGCGGCGGCGGGTGCGTGGCCGGTGGGCGCGGAGGGGCAAATGCTCCTGGCCTCGGGTTCTTACACCGATGCCGAACCCGGTGGCGCGCTCCAAGGCACGCAAACCGAAATCACAGCGGCGCGATTCATACTCGGCTACGAATTTTCGGCGATTCGCCGCCGCGGCCATTCCCTGGCATTGCGCGGCCGGTTGAAGTTCTATGACTCCAAGACCGATCAGCGCGGATCCCGCATCCGGGAGGACAATCTGCGCAGCCTCAAACTTGCCGGCGACTATATCTGGTCGAGCAAGAAAACGGCGGTGCGCGGTTTTGTGCAGTTGAGCCAAGGCATAGATGGACTGGGTGCGGAGAAGTTCACTGCTCCGGGCCGTTCCAACGCGGACCGTGTCATCGACTTCACCAAAGCGGAGATGGAGTTGACCTATGTCACCGAGCTGACGGCGGCCAGCAGCGTGTTGCTGCAGTTGATGGCACAGTACACCGACGACGTTCTGCCGTTTTCGGAGTATTTTTCCTTTGGTGGCCGTTATGTCGGGCGTGCTTATGACCCCGCGGAACTCAGCGGCGACCGCGGCGCGGCCTTCAAACTGGAACTGCGCTATGACACCAAGGTTCGCGCCGGGCCGGTGTCCAAGATCCAATTCTATGCCTTCTACGACACCGGCGCGATCTGGCGGCGAGATCCCAACCGCAGCTGGCAACGCGAATCGGCCGCCGCCGCTGGGGGCGGCCTGCGTTTCAGGTTGATGAAATCCTTGACCGGTTACCTGGAAGCCGCCAAACCCCTGACTCGGCCCAGCGAGGAAGACGGCGATGACGTCCGGCTTTTCGCGCGGCTGGAATATCATTTTTGATTAACCGCTGAAGAGCGTGGACCGGAGTTCGGGGCTCGGAGTTCGGGGCTCGGTGTGCGGAGATCGTACGCACAACGAACTCCACTCTCCGAGCTCCGGCATGGGGCTGTTAGTCAGCGGTGAAGCGGATGTCTGCGTACCACGCAGTGGCGGATTGTCCGGTGTTGTCGGTATCAGTCATGACCGCCACCGCGTAAACCTTGGTGACGTCCCAACCGAATAGACGCTTGAAATCTTTGCGGACATTGCGTTGTTCGCTCAACCAGACTCTTTTCGGTTCGTTTGCAGACCGTAACGCGACCATCTGATTGTTGTCTGTGTAGGCATTTGGCCACGTCGTGCCGTTTGGCTGATGGCTGGACCAAACGTAATTCAGTGATTGTGTTTTCAAGGATAGAAACCCGCTTTTGAGAATGACGTAGATCCGGGCGGGATAGTCATCGCCGGGCTTGTTGCGTTCATTGTTGTTTTGCAATGTGTTGTCAACCCGCCAGCGCCAGCGAAGCACGGGGGTCTGGGTGAGATCGACCTTGATTTTGCGGAGCAGTCCCGATGCCGTGCCTCGTGATTGCGCGTGAAGCGCGATGATGCCCTGCTCATCGACCAGCCGATATTGGGTTTCACCCTTGAATCGAATCGGCTCCCAGCCGTTGAGACCATCGCGCGCGAAATCACCGACAAAAATGTCGTCCGCTGCTGTGCCGCTGGCGATGGCGCACCACGGCCACAGTACACACAGCACCAACCACGGAACCCCGCGCCGGCGGAGCGGGGAGATCACCGAGGCTCGAATTCGCAGCACAAACATAGCGGTTAGCCCGCATTTCTCACCAGGATCCCGGAAGCTGACGCAGGACTCGTGCAGCTGAGCGCCGCGCCTGGAGCGAAACCCATAGCGGGCTATGGGTTGAGTGAAGGCCAAGCGCAGATGTGCGAGAACCAGACAGGGCCGGGATAAGCGTGACTGTCGTAACACCCTGTAATTCATAACTTCGGCTCCATGCCTTAAATTCTACCGCGAACTCGAAGTCTGGCGCCGCCCTGGTGAGAAATGCGGGCTAGGGACCGCATCGGCGGCCCAAGGTTCTGCCGGAGCCAAGAATTCGCTATCGGTGAATGATGCCAAGTATGCATCGGCTTACAGTCACTGGCGCTAAGGTGACGATTTCGCGAAGATCCGCTGCGCATCAGTGCTTGCCGGGCTGTTCGGCGGAAGATCCCATGCTGTGTGTGCGCGGCGTCGCGCAGCCGGCGCGAAGGGCCGGTGTAGCGGTTCCCCGGGTCTCTTGGGGGTATTTCCAGATTTCTAGGGGATAGCTATATAAGGAGACTTTTGTATTACTTATCAGTGATGTGTGCGGCGCCGAGTGCGGGGGCCGGCAAGCGGAGTGCGGAGACTGGAGCGTGGGGTGCAGGGCGCGGTGACCGTAATCTGACGTGGATTCGGTGGGGCACTACGCCCACCCGGATGTGGTGCGTCTGGTGCTCAACAACACACCACAACGGCCCTTGGAGATCGAGAATGCGCCGAGCAAAGAGGATCGGATGTAAAACGGCGTACCAGGATCGATTCGCTTACGCGCCCAGGTTGGTGGTGGCGGATGCCGTAGCCGGCGCGTGCTACCGGCGCGATGCGGAATATCAATTATGCAATATAATATAGACTGGATAATTTTTTGATACCGCGAACAAACCGATGCGAACCGCCGCTAAATCGCTGCAAATTCTGAATCTCGTGTCTGCAACCGGAAGGTTGCTCGGGGGACCTAGGCGATGTTGACCGCAAGACGAGTGTATGGCGCGTGCCTGTTGGTGTGTGTCGTACTGATGGGCTTCGCGCTCTATCTGCAACATGCAGAGGGCCTGGAACCATGCCCATTGTGCATCTTTCAACGCATCGTTTTTGTAACGCTCACCGTCGTTTGCCTGATAGCACTGGTGCACAACCCGCCGGGATGGGGGCGCCGTGTGTATGGTGGCGCCGCGCTGGTGTTATCCGCCGCCGGTGCGGCCTTGGCGGCCCGGCACGTGTGGATCCAAATGTTTCCCGAGGTCGCGGAATGTGGGCCGGGTCTTGGTCACATGCTCGACCGCTTCCCGTTGACCGAAGTCTTCAGCAAGGTATTGAAGGGCACCGGCGACTGTGCCGATGTCCTGTGGACCTTCTTGGGTCTTTCAATCCCCGCCTGGACCCTGGTCGTGTTTGTCGTGTTTTTTTTCGTATCGCTGGCCTTTGTGATCCGGCCACCGATGTCTACATAAGCCAGGATATCCATGGAGTGGTTGTGAGCGGTTCTGATTAAATTCAGGAGACATTTGAATTGCGGTGTGATCATAATTGATGGGCAATGCACGATACATCTGGTTGATCTTGAATAGGATACCTGATGAGTTCTCGCTTTAGTGTATTCAAGTCGGCAAAACAACCGGCTCGTCTTCATACCATCACTGGTCATTGTCGAGATGGCCGAAACTGCAACCGGTCAACGGCGAAAATTGGTAAACTTTTTCTCCCCTCGTCGCACTCAGTCAAACACCTTAATAAATTGCGTGTGTTCCGCCGTTAATTGTCAACTATCAGGTCGCCACTCGGGAAATCAGCGTAACTGTTTGGGGTTTCGTAGACGCGGATCTTTTTTGCGCGTACATGCCCATTCGTGCGTGTTTTGAGTGCATCCGACATTATTGCATACCAGTGTTTGGCTAGGTGCTCACAGGTAGGAGGGAACGGCACGAGATACACTTTGAAACCGGGTACGTTCGATACTGCCTTCGCAGCCTCATGTTCTTTGACCCATTGAATGTCACTGTTTGCGATGCCAAGCATTTCCGTCATCGTTTCGTCATCTGCATCGACAATTAGGCCATGATCACACAAGTGTGAGATCTGTTTTTCCAATTCTTCTTTTACAACCGAAAAATCGATCACCATGCCTCTTTCCGGACCCGAGGTTTGGAGGTCTCTGGCCTGACATGTGGCATGGATTTCATATCGGTGCCCATGCAAGTTTCGACATTCAGAAGTATGGTCCGGAATACGGTGTCCGGCATCTATGCAGACTTTTCTCGTTATCTCGTACATCGAATGTCGCTACTGATGTATTCAGTACTGAACACATGAACATACATAAAGATTTAACAGCATCAGCGATGGTCCTCAACCGGCTCAGCGCATACTGGAGAGATTGGTTATCAGCGCGGTTTGCGCCCGACGTATATCCTCGGCGATTTTGTGCGCCAGATCACGATCGGCGCCACAATGATCCATGATCAATTTGGTGCATCGCTCTCCGTCATCGAGTACCGCATTGAGCATCGCGTCCTCAATGATCTCGGTCACCTGGCTGCGCACGTTTTCGGGGGGCTCGGTATGCAGAACCTCACACACCGCTCGGGCTGTGATCTCAGCGCGGTCTTTTAGATCCATGGTGCTGGTTCCTTAACTCGGTTAGCGCAAATCGGGCATCTTACGACTACAAGCAGGATAGCAAGAAAGGTGGGTCTTCGATACGTTCCAATAGGTTTTATCACTGGCTGTGAATTCCATGAAACTTGTAGACACCGGTTGCTTGTGAGCCGTATATAAATCTTGGATCACTTCTAGTATTCAAATATAGCGTACACTGCCGAAACTACGCGTGGTTATCCGTATTAAAACCGCATGATCCGGGAGTAAATCCAATGGTTGCTGATGCCAGCCTATCGGCGCTCAGAGAGCGGTTGTTGCAGAAACAGCGGGAATTACTGAACCTAGATGAGACCAGTAGCGACGCCGCAAAAACCGTGGAACTCGATCAATCCCGGGTCGGGAGGCTGTCACGGATGGATGCGCTTCAAGGACAGGCCATGTCTCTCGAGCTGAGAAGACGACGGCAAGCCGAATTGCAGCGGATCTCAAAAGCGTTGCGTCGTATGGATGCCGGTGCTTATGGGTTTTGCGAGAGTTGCGGCCTAGCGATAGCCGTGAAGCGGCTCGAATTCGATCCCGCGGTGGACCTGTGTATCGACTGCGCCAGTGACTTGGAGCGCGGCACGCCGGGCTAACAGACAAAAACAAAATCAGCCGGCCTTACCCACAGACGCGTTGACGGCGAGGTGGGCCGCTGCTGCTTGCCGTACACAGTTTCGTCCCGCCGCCTTGGCGCGGTACAGGGCCTGATCCGCGGCCTCAACCAAGGCCTCCATGGAGTCCCCGTGTTGCGGGAAGGTGGCGACCCCTAAGCTGATGGTGATGGTTATTACGTTCCCATCCGTCGTGTGCACTTTTTTTGCTGCGGTCATGCTGCGGATGCGCTCCGCAGTTTCCATCGCCGCATCCCATTTTGTGTCTGGCATGATGACGGCAAATTCCTCGCCGCCGATGCGGGCCACCCGA
>CALZGZ010000387.1 GCA_945787105.1 uncultured Gammaproteobacteria bacterium | reverse complement strand
TGACAAGAGACAAGAGCGCCTGGGGATGACGCCGGTCTGTCCCGAGGGACGCCGAATAGTCCCTCGGGATGCCGGCAGTCTTTTAGAATAATTTTTTCGCCAGTCCCAGTACATCGTCGGCAACTGAACCGTCGCCATCGAAATCCAGGAACGAGGCCAAGCCGCCGAGTTGTGAACCACCGTTGCTGCTCAGTTTACTCAGTACGTCGCCAATGCCACCGCCACCCTGCATCTGGTTGAGGATGCCCGACGATGATGCCTGTTTGCTCACCGAGCCCATCGCCAAACCGGCGATCATGGGCAGCATCTTCTTCAATGCACCGATGTCCAAACCGGTGGACTGGGCGGCTTGCGCGGCGACCTGACGGCTTTGTTCTTTCCCGCCGAGAATGTGACCGAGGATACCGTTGCCGTCGTCGATACTGGCTTGGTCGCCGAGGCGCTCGGGTTCATCGATGTAACGTTGATGGTTGCCGCGGCCCAGGGCCGAGAGCAGCGAACCCAGCTCCTCTTCATTCGACATGTTGCGTTTGATGCCGCCGGTCAACGCCGGCAGCAGGCTGCCGAGGGCGCTCTGGGTCTGCTGGCGGTCGAGTCCGACTTGTCCGCCCAGCCGGTCCAGTACTTGGCCGTTTCCGGCGCCGAGAATTTGGTTCAAGATATTCATCTACTTAACTCCTAAATAAAGTACTACTGATTATCAATTAGCCGCCATTGTTAAGGAATACGGCGCGCACACCAAGTAAAACATCGTAAATACGCACGAGGGCGCGTCAATAGCTGACGCCGGGTTTGAGCTTCTTTGCATGTGCCACCCAGGCCGCCACCATCTTTTCGTTGGGCACCTGACGGACTAGCTTTTTCTTTTCGTTGATTTCGCTCATCACTTGCGCGAGGTTCCTGGCATTGCGGTGCTTGAGTTCTTTGACCGTGTCTACGCCGGCCGCTTCGAGTAATTCGGCGTACTGCGTGGCCACGCCTTTGATGCGAAACAGGTCGGCCATATTTACGCAACGCAAAATGACCGCCTCTCTGATTCCGGTCTTCGCAGCGATTTCTCGCCTGCCTTTGCGGGTGGCGCCGTCTCGGAGCAGTTTATCGGGTGACCCGCATCCGACTGCGCGCAGTTTCGCGCCGTAACTAGGGCCGATACCTTCGAGCGCCTCAATGGATGTCGCCATTGTAATTAGATCTCCTCTATGGTGGTTTGTTTTTGCTAAACGTCGCCAGCGATACTACCCCGTTTTTATCGACAGCAGGAATATGCCGAACGGAGGGCGGGGCGCTTTTGAGCGTGTGTTTACAAAACTTTGCAAACCTACACTGCGATTGGTGCGCGTCGACATTGGGGTGAGTGAACGAAACCGGTAGAGTAACAGCATGGACGGGCTGTGGCTTTCGGTCGGTATCTTGATTGGTTGGATCGCTGCCTGGTTATTAGGCTTCGATTGGCGCGCGCGAGATCGAACAGAGGTTTCCCCGGCTCCCGGGTTGGCGCGCAAACTTGCGGTAGGCAGGCGTTTGCGTTACCACGCATTTCGGGCGGTGGTGACTCTGGTGTTAATTGGGGTCATATTAACCGTGTGGTCTATGCGAGCAGAAATTCCACCCTAGCCCGCCAGTCGGATAAGACATTGTGACGAATGTGTTTTCTTTTTAGACTGTTAACTATTAAAGTACTGACGGCGAAAAATATGTCGTACTGACGCTTATGCGCCGAGCATGAGTGGTAACCAATACCAAAGGAGGTAATCATGGCAGTAGCACGGGTAACCGAGATCATTGCATCTTCCGTTAAGGGTTTTGATGACGCGGTGCGTGTCGGCATGCGCCGCGCGACTAAAACCTTGAAGAAAGTGAAGGGTGCATGGATCAAAGATCAGAGCGTCGTTGTAGACGCCAAAGGGAAAATAACTGAATATCGCGTCAAGCTGAAGGTTACATTTGTTTTAACCGACTAACCCTGAGTCTAGGTAACGGCGCCTGTATTGCAGGCGCCGGCTGCTTTTTGCTGTTGGCGATAGACACAAAATGAATACCGATAAGCTCGCGCACTATTATGCCCAGATCATCTCGGAAATCGGTGAAGATTTAGACCGCGACGGGCTCAAGAATACGCCGACGCGCGCCGCGTCTGCGATCAGCTATTTGACCCGTGGTTACCACCAATCGCTGGATGACGTCGTTAACAATGCGGTGTTCGACTCCGACAACGACGAGATGGTGGTTGTGAAGGACATCGAACTTTACTCATTGTGTGAACACCACCTGCTTCCGTTTATCGGTAAATGCCATGTCGCCTACGTACCCACCGGCAAGGTGATCGGTTTGTCAAAAATCGCGCGTATCGTGGATATGTTCGCGCGCAGACTGCAGATCCAAGAATCCTTGACACAGCAGATCGCGGATGTCGTTATGAACTCCACGGACGCGGCCGGGGTGGGTGTGGTGATCGAGGCGAAACACCTGTGCATGATGATGCGTGGCGTGGAGAAACAGAACTCGGTAATGAAGACGTCGATGATGTTGGGATCGTTCCGCGACAATGAGCGCACCCGCGCCGAGTTTCTGCAATTGATTTCCAACTGAAACAGTTGGCAGTGAAACGACCAGACTGCAACCGCTCGACATCGTATATAATAGCGCGCAATTTGTACCAAGGCGTTCGTTTAACGGCGGAATTTTCTCTGACCGCGGGCCCCACTTAGCGAGCCCGGACACTTTGCAAATAGAGGGTGGGTTATGCGTATCGCATTGCTGGAAGACGACACCGACCAGGCCGCTTTGCTAGAACACTGGCTCACAGAGGCGGGTCATCAGTGTACGCACTACACGGAAAGCAAGCCATTCATTCGTTCCCTAAGCCGCGACAGCTTCGATCTGTTGATTCTCGATTGGATGATTCCGGAGATGAATGGGTTGGAGGTGTTGAAATGGGTGCGGTCCAATCTCGAGTGGCCGGTTTTGGTTTTGTTCATTACTCAAAAAGAAGATGAGAAGCACATTGTCGCAGCGCTCGAAGCCGGTGCTGACGACTATATGACTAAACCGGTCAAGCAATTGGAAATGGCCGCGCGTGTCCACGCCCTGGGACGGCGTGCCGGAATGTTAGACGATGAACAGGCGGTCATGGAGTTCGAGCCTTACCGGATAGATGTGAGCAGCCACACGGTGACCGTGGCCGGTGAGCCGATCAAACTTACCCAAAAGGAATACGAGCTGATTGTTTTTTTGTTCAAGAATATCGGACGAGTCGTCTCCCGCAGTCACCTGTTGGAAAGCGTGTGGGGCACCAATCCCGACATTAATACCCGCACTATCGATACCCATATGAGTCGAATCCGCAGCAAGCTGGATATTGCTCCAGAGAAGGGATGGCGCTTGAGCTCCATCTATCAGCACGGCTATCGATTGGAAAAATTGACGCAAGACGCACCACGGTAGATGGAAAAAACCGACCGTCTGGCGCAGTTGAAGAAGCGGTACCACTCTTCACTGTCAGCCAAGGCGTTGGAACTCGAGGAACGATGGCGTGCGGTTACCGCCAGTAAATTCGCCCCATCCGCATTAACCGAGCTTGCCTTATACGTCCACCGGCTGGCGGGCTCGACCGGTATGTATGGTTATGATCAACCGGCACAATTGGCGCGTGATCTCGAGGCGTATCTACGGCAGCCCGCTCCAGTGGAGAACGCGTGGCAAGAACAGACCTCAGCGTGCGTGCACGCGCTGGTGCAATCACTGGCAAATTCGCAGCAGGCGCCTTAAGAATCTCCGTGGGCGTGGCAATTTCGCCGCGATGATCGTGACACGTGTCTCCGCAGAGTAGGGGAACAGCAGGAGAGGATGTCACGCCCACCTCTGTTGGTGTGATTACCACAAACAACAGGGGATAGAGTCTAACACTCTGTCCCCTGTTTTTTTTAACACACTGGGTCTATGGTCTTTCCTTCGCGGCTTTAGCGACCAGAAAATTGACCAAGTCCATCAGTTTGTCATGTCCCCCGGCGCTGGTGGCAGTGGCGCGATACTTCCCGTCGACGATCATCGTCGGTACACCGGTGGCCGCGTATTTGTCCGACATCAATTGCGAATGCCGCACTTTGCTGTCCACGGCAAACGAATCGTAGGTGTCAAAGAATTGATCCGGTGGTACGCCATTGGCCTTGAGGAACGGGATCAACTGGTCTTTGGTGCGGATACGATTTTTCCGCTTATGGAGCTCATCAAAAAATTTTGCATGCAGTGTGTCGGCCATATCCATGGCCTCGAACGTGAAATACACGCGCGCGTGGAAAGCCCATGTGTCTCTCAATATTGCCGGCAGGCGAACGTAGACTGCGTTCTTGGGTTTGGTCGTCCGCCATTTTTCAATCACCGGTTCGAGTTTGTAGCAGTGTGGGCATCCATACCAAAAAAGTTCCAGCACCTCGATCTGGTCCCCGGTTTGCACCGGCTGGGGCGCGGGCAGCTTGAAGTAATGAATATCAGCTGTGTAATTGGCGGCGTGGGACGCGGTCGCCATCACCGCAAACCAGAACAGCGCGGCGCAGGTTAATTGAAAGGGCTTTCGCATGCGATGTGACTCCAGACTTGTTCGCGCGTCAGACTATTTAAACCATCCCGAGAAAGCAAGCCTTACAGGGATTATTAAGACATTTTAATGAACGGATGCCGGCGTCATCCCGCAGCGCTCCAGCAGGCGCGACGCCAAGCCATCGAATCCCCCATTGCTCATGATCACAACATGATCGCCGGTTGCCAGCTGTTGGGCTACACGCTCAATGATCGCGGTCACCGAAGCGAACACTTCGATGCCGCCACCGGCCAAGGAGGTCACATCCCAGCTGATTCCGGGCGGTTGATAAAGCAGCGTCAAATCGGCGCTGGATAAAGACTCGGGTAACGCCTGCTGGTGCCTGCCCATGCGCATGGTGTTCGATCGCGGCTCGACGATGGCGATGATGCGGTTGTGACCTACATGATGACGTAACGCTGTGAGTGTCTCTTTGATCTCCGTGGGGTGATGTGCGAAGTCGTCGTACACGCGTATTCCATCGCGCTCGCCGATAACTTCCAGTCGCCGTTTCACGGATCGAAACGAAGCCAAGCAGGCACAGGCGTCAGCCGGCGGCACGCCGGCATGCTCGGCGGCGGCGATTGCGGCGAGCGCGTTGGACATGTTGTGACGGCCCATTAGCGGCCATGCGATCTTGCCGGCGGGTTGTCCCCGATACTCGATCTCAAAGGCCGTGCAGTCATCGTTTACCGGGCGCCCGGTCCACACCGCTGGCGCGGGGGTGCCATGAGTACCGGCAGGCGGTGCATTAAAGAACGCAAGTGTGGACCAGCAGCCGCGGTCCAGAACATCACGTAAATTGTCGTCGGCGCCATTGACAATCAGCAGCCCATTGCCCGGCACGGTCCGAACCAATTGGTGGAACTGACGCTTGATGTCTTCCAGATCGTGAAAAATATCCGCATGGTCGAATTCTAGGTTGTTCAACACCACGGTTTGTGGGTGGTAATGGACGAACTTCGAGCGCTTGTCGAAGAATGCGGTATCGTATTCATCGGCTTCAACCACAAAAAAGGGTGCATCGCCGAGCCGCGCGGAGACCGCGAAATTAGTGGGAATGCCGCCGATCAGAAACCCCGGTTGCAGCTTCGCTTGATCGAGGATCCAGGCAATCATACTGGCAACCGTGGTCTTGCCGTGGGTGCCCGCTATCGCCACGACGTGGCGCTCCGCAAGCACGTTTTCGGCGAGCCATTGTGGGCCCGAGATGTACGCCAGGCCGCGATTCAAGACCGCCTCCACCGCCGGATTGCCGCGCGACAGGGCGTTTCCAATAATGATGATGTCGGGGGTGGGTTCCAGTTGCGCCGGATCAAACCCGTGGATAATATCTATTCCGAGAGCCGCGAGTTGGTTACTCATCGGTGGGTACACGTCGTGGTCCGATCCGGTAACGCGATGACCCATCTCCCGTGCCAACCGTGCGATCCCACCCATGAAGGTGCCGCATATACCGAGTATGTGGACGTGCATGTCAGCCGATTTGACCGAATACTATAAACACCACGATCAACGTAAACACCTGACAACCCACGGTGATCAGAAAACTCACCCCGGTACCTAATTCCAACGCGTTTTTAATGACATAGACCGCGATTGCCAGTACCCAGATGCTGAGCGCGAACAGCAACGTCATGGGCATCGACGCGTCCGGCGACTCTTTCACCTGGTACAACCAGCCGACGACCGGCCACGCGACCAGTTGTAACAGTGCGCTGGTGCCAAAAATTGCAGTTATGGTTTGTCGAAAGCGCTCGACTTTTAATTTCCAACGAAGCACCATCCAAATCGCAAAACCAAACACAATCACCTGCGCCATCGACATCGCTACCACCATCGGAATTTGGCCATCCGCGCGGTGGGTGAGAATGTTGGTGACGATCGCGGCGACGGTGGTCGCCACCACGAGTGTGCTGTTGGCCGGCAGGTCTTGTGGTTTTGCCTGGAACAGGCAAAGATCGAGCAGAAGTTTCAGAACATTCATACTGTCATACTAGTATTATTACGCACTTAGCGGTGAGTTTACTCGTCATTCAAGACGCCCGACTACTCGACAAGCGATGTCGGGAGTTGGCATCCTGCTCCTGGATTGGTATCGATACCGAGTTCCTGCGGGTGCGCACCTACTACCCACGCTTGTGTTTGGTTCAGGTTTCCAGCTCCCATGGAGTGATTGGCATCGACCCTATAGAGTGCGAAACCCTCGAGCCGTTGATTCACGTGCTGGGTGACACCGCGCAGACGAAGGTAATCCATGCGGCGCGTCAGGACTTGGAGGTCTTATACCATATTTGCGGTTGCGTGCCGCAACCGGTCTTCGATACCCAAATCGCCGCCGCATTGCTGGGTTTTGGAGGTCAAGTCAGTTACGCATCGTTGGTAGCAAAGATTGCCGGGAAAACGCTGTCGAAACACGAGACACGGACCAACTGGTGTTCGCGGCCGTTAACCGCCGGTCAACTTGAATATGCTTACCAGGATGTCAGTTACCTGGGCGAGTTATATCAGTATTTGAAAGCCGAACTCGAGCGGCAAGGCCGTCTGGGGTGGCTGGAGGAGGAGTGCGCTCTGCTCGGGGACCCAGGACTTTATGCCGTTGAGCCCAAAAACGCCTACAAACGTTTACGCCGCGGCCATTCCTTGGACTTGCCCTCGCAACACCTGCTCAAGCACCTCGCTGTATGGCGGGAACGCACCGCGCAGCGCAAGGATTTGCCCAGAAACTGGGTGGCCGGTGATAACCAACTCATCGACATCGCTGCCGCCAAACCCCAGGAACGGGAGCAGTTGATGGAGGTCAAAGGTGTCCCGTCTCAATTCGTGCACCGCTACGGTAACGCCGTGTTGTCGGTGATCGGCAAGTCCCACCGCGGGGACGGCGAGGAACTCGTGTGGGGACCGCCCACGCGGCTTAGTGATCGTGAGAAGCGGTTGGCGGACCGTCTGATTGAAATTATCAAAGCGCAGGCGCGGACGGAGCGTGTCTCGTCTACCCTGGTTGCTTCGCGCAAGGAAGTGCACCGATTCGTGCGCCAGCAGCGCAATCATCCGCTGGTAACCGGGTGGCGTTTTGAACTGGTTGGCCGCAGGTTGTTGCAAGAGCTAGAGACCAAGCAAGACGATTAATCGGCGGGGCGGGGATCGGAGAGCGGGGATCGGCGCGCGAAGATCGGTGTTTGTGACCCGCAAATGGAGTTCGCATTCAGGCCGCAACCGGTTTTCTTTTCAGTCAAGCAATACTGTATCGTAGTTGGCATAGGGCGGAGCGCTGGCACATAAGATTGTGAGAGTCTCCACGCCGGGGTTGGTAATTCGATGCGGTGTTCCGGGTAAGAGCAATATCGTGTCCCCCGTTTGCACCGGAAACACTTCGTCACCCAATGTCATTCGTCTGGTGCCGGAGGTAATATGCTAGAGTTCTTCGGCGTCGAGGTGTTTGTGCAGGGTGGTGGTGACGTTCGGCTCGATAATCGCGGGTGCCAGACTTTGGATTGGCATAGCCACGCACGCGGGCTTGTCCCCGCACAACTGTTAGGTCAGGATTATAGTACCCGTTTACTCGTTGTCTGATTACGCTAGCCGGATGATTCGCAAGTGATTACCCTCGTCACAGGCGCAAGCGGTTTCGTGGGCAGTCATCTCGTCGATGGATTCTCGCAGGCGGGGCATGATGTGCGCTGTCTGGTGCGTTCGAAGGCGCGCCCGGGGTGGCTTGAAAACAAGCGGGTCGAGCTGGTGGAAGGTGATTGCACGCGGCCTGATACGTTGATCTCGGCGGTGCGGGACGCGGATATCGTCGTGCATGCGGCCGCGGTCACGTGGACCGCGAAGCGTTCCAGCTATTTCCAAGTCAACGCGGTCGGGACACATAACCTGCTGATGGCGTGCGCCGAGCATGCGCCCGATGTTGGACGTTTCATGTTTATTTCCAGCCAGGCGGCGGCGGGTCCGGCCCGCAATGGGCGGGCACTCACTGAACGGGACATTCCGCGGCCGATCTCGCCCTATGGCGAGAGCAAATTGCTCGCTGAGAATCATGTGGCCGCCTTTGCGGGGCGATTTCCCTGCATAATCCTACGGCCGAGCGCGGTTTATGGGCCCCGCGACCGGAATTTTTTGCCCTATATCCGCATGGTTAAGCGCGGTTTCCTGTTAGAATTGGGTTCCGGGCAGCGCATAGTGAGTCTTTGCCACGTTCAGGATCTGGTACGTAGTGCGTTGGCCTCAGCCAATAGCCAAGTTCCTTCGGGGTCGGTATATTTCGTCGCCGACCCTGATCCGTATCCTTGGCGGGAGGTAGAACAAGGTATTTGCGCGGCATTGGACGTCGACCCGCGGCGCTTGATGGTGCCACAATGGTGTCTGCGGGTGTTTGGCGCAGTGGGTCAATTATATGGACTTCTTACAGATCGACCGGTTAGGATTAACACTACACGGGCGGCGGAACTGCTGGAGAAACGCTGGATCTGTGATGCTACTAAAATGACTAAAGAACTCGGGTTCACATCCAGCACGGAATTGACCCGAGGATTACAACAGCTGGTTCGCTGGTACCAACAACAATATTGGTTATGACAAACCGAATCCTCGCCAAACAACATGCTCTAGGCCGCCCGCGAGCGGGCATCTTCGACAAGTGCCAACAGTTTACCCGCGCCCAAGAGCTCATCGACGCGGGTATCTATCCGTACTTCCACACGGTGGAATCTGCCCAAGAGCCTGAAGTCATCTGCGACGGCCGTCCAATGATAATGATGAGTTCCAATAATTATCTCGGATTGACCAGCCATCCCAAGGTGAAGGAGGCGGCGATTGACGCGGTGCGCCGCTATGGCACCGGCTGCGCCGGCTCGCGATTTCTAAATGGCACCCTGGCGATTCACGAGGAGCTCGAGTCCCGGCTGGCAAAGTTCCTCCGCAAAGACGCAGCGATCGTCTTCCCCACCGGGTTTCAGGCGAACCTCGGCGCGATCTCGGCTTTGGTAGGCAAGCATGACGTGATCGTGATCGACAAAATGAATCATGCCAGCATCTTTGACGGGTGCCGGCTTTCATTCGGTCAAATTCGCAAGTTCAAACACAACGACATGGAAGATCTGGAGCGGATCCTGCGCGACAACGTGGGTAAGGCTGTATTGGTGGTTGTGGATGGCGTATTCAGCATGGAGGGTGATATCGCTGCGTTGCCGGGTATTGTCGAATTGTGTCAGCAATACAACGCCGGATTGATGGTGGACGACGCGCACAGCATCGGCGTTCTCGGAGACCACGGCCGCGGCACTGCGGAACACTTTGGTCTCGAGGCGGACGTGGACCTCATTATGGGCACCTACAGCAAGTCCCTGGCGACGATCGGAGGTTGTTTGGCGGCGGATGCCGACGTGATTGACTATCTCAAGCATCACGCTCGCTCTTTGATCTTCTCGGCTAGTCTGCCTCCGGCTCCGGTGGCCGCGGCATTGGCCTCATTAACAATCATTGAAGAAGAACCAGAGCGCCGCGATCGACTGTGGCGCAATGCGGCTTACCTGCGCGAGGGATTCGTGAATCTTGGTTTCGACATCGGGGTGAGTGAAACACCGATTGTGCCGGTGGTGGTCGGTGATGAAGAAAAGGTGTTGGTTACCTGGCGGCGCTTGTTTGACCAAGGAGTTTTCGCGAGTCCGGTGTTGTACCCAGGGGTGCCGCCGGGCATGGCCCTCATTCGCACCAGTTGCATGGCGACACACACCATCGAGCAACTCGACCTGGTGCTGGATGTGTTCGGGCGTGTCGGCCGTGAGATGGGACTCATCGAATAAATTTTGTTACCCACCCGCATGCGCCGTTGGCTAGGCTTATGGTTGGCGGTGTCGGTAATTGGCCTTGGAGCCGCGCAGGCTTTTGCCACCGAGGTTAAAGATCACCGCCCCGTCCTCCTCGGTGCGGAGTCTTATACCGAGGGCTGGGATCAGTATTTCTATTTCGAAGATGGCACCTTCCTCGCCGTCCAGTTATTTATCAGTAATTATGGGCCGACCGATCATCGCGCGTTGTTGATCGGTTCGCTGTTGTCTCCCGACGGTGAGAAGCCTTTGGTGATCAAGAATGGCCGCGGCCGCAAAGACTGGAGTTACGATGAAGGCCAATTGGATCTCAAGATCGCACATCACCGTTTCAGCGGGACCCATCCGGATTACCGCCTGTATCTGCGCAATAGTCGGGGCGAAGTCGATCTGACCGTGGAAGCGCGCGGTGAGTCCTGGCGGCTCGGGCACATTCCGGACCCCGAATCCGCGAAATTTCAGTACGCCTCCTATATGATGCCCATGGCCCATGCCCAGGGCCGATACCGGCGCGGATCGGAGAGCGCGGGTACCGCAGGACCGTGGCAAACGCTGCGCAACGGCCGGGGTTTTGCGATCCGCTATTTGAATAGCAGCTCTTTGTCCAAGGTGGCGCGCAGTTGGATACGGGTTGCGCCCATTGACAGCCAAGACCCATCGTCACCGATCTTCTATCTCGTAGAGCGGTCGGGACAGAAGCAATCGAGTTTTCTCGCGATCATGGATGGTGGACAAATTCGTCACAGTTGGCAAAAATTTCCGGTCACGCTGATCACCCCCGAAAATGACGCCGAAGATAACTCCGCGGATGAACGGCGGCCGCCGCGCGCCATTCAGTTTCAAATAGCCGGAACCGACGGGACGGTAGAGGGTAAAATTACCATGACGCGCCTGCTGCAGCGATTTGACTTCGTGCGCGAACTCAAGCCCATCGAGCGGTTTTTCGTGCAATTTTTGAATACACCGGTGCATTACAGGTACCTCGCGCAGTACGATTTGACTTATCAGGATAACGACGGTGGCCGGCGGTTGACCGGGACGGCCCTGGCTGAAATCATGACACTGAAGCGTTAACCCACATCGTGCCGCCGGGCCAAGAAAGCCCAGGCCGGATGTGTTAATTTGAAGGGACTGGGAACAACGCTCGGAAAATGGGGTCACACCCTGACCTCATCGGGGCTTGACCCCAGCTTCCGATCCTTCGGCATTGGATGCCGGGGTTTATTAGTATTATGGCCGCAACTCATGACAGCTTGACTCCAAGACCCATTCGCTGGGTTGTAGCCTTCCTCGCACGTTTGTATTGGCTGGTTCTGATCGCCGCGTTCGTATCCGCTTATTACTGCTTCTTTCTTGCCAAAGAGTTGAAGCTTGATGCAAATATCATTTCCTTGATGCCCGAAGGGGAGCAAAGCGTTGAAAACCTGCAAACGGTAATCGAGAAAACCGGCGGCTACAGCAATGCGATGATCCTGGTCGAATCGCCGGATCGCGATGCGGCACTGCAGTTCCTGTCGGATCTCAGGGCGGAAATTCTGCAACTGGATTGGGTCGGCAGTGCGGAATACAGTGAAGACACCGCGATCTTCGAAAAAAACAAGATGCTCTTTCTTGAGACCAACGATTTGCAGGAAATCGACCGCAGACTGGCGGCGCGACTCGACTACGAGAAGAAACACCTGAAATTCAAGGTTGAAGATACACCTGTTGAAATCAGCATCCGGGGAACAAAACATCGAGCTCCCTCCTTGGATTTCGATGACATTGAGCAAAAATATGAAGGGGAAAAAGACAAGACGGAAAAGCAGAAACTGTTTCAAAATGACGCTGGAGATCTAATCATCCTGGTCGTCATGCCCAAGGGCGGGACGACCAATGTGAGCTATTCAAAACGCATCATTTCGCAGCTCCAAGACACGATTCGCCTTGTCGATCCCTCCAAATACCATCCCGACATGAGCGTTAACCTTGGCGGCAGGGTCGCAAATCTCGTTGCCAAGTTTGATGCGATCATGAGTGACATCAAGAGCAGTGCGGTTTGGTCGCTTTCCGCGATTTTTTTAGTGGTCGTTCTGTTTTACCGTCGCTTGTCGGCGTTGTTTTATATCGGTGTACCGTTGGTCGTTGGTTTTTTGTGGACGTTCGCGGTCACCCAAGTGGTTCTCGGCGGTTTGAATCTGATCACGATTTTTCTGGTATTGATTCTGTTCGGTCTGGGGATCGACTTCGGCATTCACAATTTTTCACGCTATAACGAAGTACGGCAACACGGTGGTACATTGGAGCAGGGCTTGAGCACGGTGTATCGACGAACCGGCCAAGCGTCTTTGTTGGCGGCGGTGACTACCATGGCCGGATTCTTTTCGCTAATGACCACTGAATTTCGGGCATTTTCTGAATTTGGATTCATCGCCGGCACCGGCATTGCGTTTACGTTGTTAGCGATGTATTTGGTGTTTCCCGCGTTGATCGTCCTTGCTGAACGGGTCAAGTTCTACCGTGCGCCGCCGGAACGGACAGAGACAATCGAAAAGGGTGGGGTTTTTCCGTTCTCCAACACGATATTGGTGATCGGGGCCATGTTGTGTGTCGTCAGCCTTACCGTGGTGAATCAGCTTGAATTTGAAAACGACTTCGGTAAGTTGAAAACGCAAGTCCCGAGTTTAAATGAAGTCAAACGCAAGATCAGAGAAGTATTTCCGCTGCGTTCAGATAAGGCGGTGGTATTCGTGGAAAGCCTGGACGATGTAAAAGCGTTGGTGGATACCGTCGAGTCGATCAAGGATCTGGGTGACGCTGCCGGGGACCCGACCATCGATAAAGTAAAGTCCATTTACAACTTCGTACCGGAATCCGAGGATCAAAAGGAGCGCATCGGGATCATAGACCGGATACACAATCAGTTAGCCGAGGCAACAAGATTGCTGGAGGATTTCGCGGAAGACGATGAGCGGCAATCTGAACTTCAAAAATTGATGACATACCTGGGCGTGTCCGAGATGAAACCATCGGACCTACCGTTGCCGCTACAGCGGATTTACACCGGGGTTCCCGGCTCCGGCGGCTACCTGGTATACATCTACAACCGCAAAGGCACTTCGAAACTAGACGAGGCACAGGCCTTTGTTGACGATATTCGGGAAATCACCATAGGCGATAAAACGTATTATCCCGCCACTGAGGCGATGATCTTCGTCGACATGCTGAACTTGATGAAAAAGGACGCAACGCGTGCGGTTACTGCTGTGTTGGTGACCGTCGTGATTATTCTGCTGATCGCACTACGCAGCGTAAGGCAGACGATGGTGGTGATGATACCGGTCGCCGTCGGCACTCTCTGGATGCTAGGTCTAATGGCGGCATTGGATGTGCGGTTGAACGTATTCAATATGGTGGTCCTGCCGACGGTACTTGGAATTGGGCTGGACAATGGAATCCATATCTATCACCGCTTCCGGGAACGCGGGGCCGGCGGGTTGAGGCATGTGATCAGAACCACTGGTGCGGCGGCATTCTTGACGACATTAACCACCATGCTCGGGTTCGCCGGTACTTTGACCGCGTCGAACCTCGGGCTGCAGTCTCTCGGCCTGGTGGCCTGTATCGGCCTTAGCGCTTGTATGCTCAGTTCGTTGACGGTGTTCCCCGCCATTTTGCAATGGCGCGCCAACGCGAGGGGCCAGCGGTTGGCGACGTAGATCAAACTGCCATCGGGGGCCGCCCTGGGGTTGCGTCAATACACTCGTGGTACGGGCGCCTGGAACCCGGTTGCACCAACGCGTGTCCCATATTAGGATGCCGAGCCTGCACATTGCACCAGTCGGCAACCGGCCTTGACGTAAATGATTGCAAAACGGTTCGTGTATATTGAATCTAGCCGACTCGACCCGGGTACCTTTTGTATACGGCTGGAGTCCTATCCGGGCTCTGGCTGGTCCAGGCACGCCTGCACTTGGACTTCACTCAAGCCCTAGCTACGGCTATGACTTTCGCTCCAGTCCGGCGCTTGTCCCCGCGCACAGCAGGGGGTTCAGCCGCCCCTGTCCTGCGCCCGGTTCCCGGATACTGGTGCAATATGCAGGCTGGCCATTTTGACGAAGGACAGTGTCGGGATCTGCGAACACTGTGTAATTATTAGTTTGACTGAGCTCGCCACACGGCCCCATTCGAGTGGGCCCGACTATGAGGCGGTAATTACCGTTTGGGTGCAGGAACATGGACCTGTCGAGCAGTGGCCGGAATTCAAGCCACTGCTGGGCCGCTCACCATTCCAACGCCATCTTCACCACCTCGTCACTGTGGGAATCACCCGTGTCGCCGTGGTGCCGGTGATGCCGGGCCGGTTGGATGCGAAACACAGCCTCACCGGCGTGATCAACGCGCAGCGGCAAGCGCTGAGCGCGTTCCCACCGGTGGTTGAGGTGATCGCCGCGCCGCATATCGATCAGTTGGTGGAGCATGTGTTGGTGATGCCAGCCGCGGTGGTCTACGACGCGCGTCTTTATCAGGCGGTACATGCGTCGCCCGGCGCCGTGAGATTGGTCGATGGCGCCGCCGATACCGGTTTGGCGCGCCTGGCCCCGGATGCATTGATGGCGGTGGTCAGAAATGGATCCTTCGGCGCCGCCAAGCAGGGGGTTCGCACCCTCGATGTGGACACGCTGCCCCGTTATCTACCGGCGCTGCGGCGGCAACTGCGCCCATGGTGGTGCGATGCGGCTGGCGAGGCGGATCGCGATCGCGCCGGTCGCCTGCTCATCGATGCGGCGCAAAAAGGGGTGCTCGACTTTCCCGCCCGTTATCTACATCCGTGGCCGGAGAATATGTTGGCCAAGGCGGCGGCCAACACCCGCATCACACCCAATCAGATCACCGTGTATTCGGCGCTGATTGCATTTTTCGGCACCTATTTATTCGCAACCCAGTATTTTCTGTCGGGATTAATTATCGCGGTGATCGCGGGCATCTTGGACGGGGTGGATGGTAAGCTGGCGCGGATCAAGCTATTGAGTAGTCCATTCGGTGATCGCTTGGATCACAGCCTGGACGTGAGTTTCGAGTTTAGCTGGTACATCGCCCTGGGTTGGGGCTTGAGTCAGGCCACCGGCGATGCCAATGCATTGTGGGTTGGATATGCAATCCTGTGTGTGATGATCCTCGCCCGCGCCCTATGCGGTGTCTATCGCCTCATCACCGGACACCAAATTCACGACCACACGGCCTTCGACAGAGGAGTCAGGTTGGTGGCCGGGCGGCGCAACATCTACGTGTTGGTGTGGCTCGCCGGCGCGTTGGCGGGAAATCTGTTGGCGGCCTTCTACATTGTGTTGCTATGGGCGATTGCCACGGCGTCTGTCTACGTGGCCCGGATTCTGTTTGCGCTCATCGTGAAAAGACAACAACAGCGCCGTGCGTCCGCGCTGACGCCGGAGTGAGCGATGGCGGCTGATCCTCCTGAATCGCAGCGATCCGGCCCGGTTAACGGCGCACAGCTCGCTTCCAAGGCAGGCATCATGGTGGCGAGCAAGATCGTCGGTGCGTTTAGCAAGGTTGCGGCGATTATCATACTCGTGCGTTTGCTCGATAAGGAAGATTTCGGGCTGTTGAGCTTTGCGTTGGTGACCTACCTCGCGGTCACGAAGTTGTCTGAATTGGGTCTTTCCGACAGCATCTTTTATTTTTTCGGCAAGTATTCCACCGCGCGTAGACGTTATGCCCTGATAGTCGCGCGCACCTTGTTTTTACTGGCTTTCGCGGGTGGACTCTTACTGTTGATCATCGGTGCGGTAACCGATGCCAACGGCTACTCGGTGTTGGGATTGTTCGTTCCGTTGACGATCCTGGCGCTCATCGAATTACCGACCCTGCCGATCCAAAACGCGTTGATTGCCATCGATCGTACCAAGCATGCGGCGCTGGTGAACATTTTGTTCAGCCTGGTGTTCTTGGTGGCCGTGACCACTCCCGCATTTGGCGGTCAATCGATTCAGGTGATCACCTATTGCCTGGTAGGGTATGGTTTGTTCCGGCTCGTGGTCAGCGCATTTCTGTTTCGCCGCCACTTTCCACCCGATAGCGAGGCTTTGCCGCAGGGCTTGATGCGTGAGGTGTTTGCGTATTCGATTCCGTTGAGCATCGCGCAGATCATGTGGAAGCTCAATGAATTTGTTGACAAGTATGTGGTGATGTTTTTTCTCCCGGTGGCGGTATTCGCCGAATATACGGTCGGGTCCTGGGAAATCCCGATGGTGCCGACCATCGCGTTCACGGTCGCCTCGGTGATGATGCCCCAGTTGGTTTCGTTGCATATGCGCCAGGACTCCGAATCGTTGTTGAGGTTGTGGAACGAGTCGATCAAGAAGGTCTCATTGATCGTGTTACCGCTCATGGTGCTGTTGGTGACCATCGCTCAGGACCTTATCGTTGTTCTGTTCTCCAAGGATTATATGAATGCGGCGTGGGTGTTCATGGTCTACTCCCTGGTGTTGTTTCACCGCGTTGGTGCTTACGCCGCGGTGTTAAAGGCAGTCAATCAAACCCAGGTGGTAACGCGTTGGTCGGTGTACACCGTATTACTCAACTTGTGTCTGAGCGTGCCATTGGTGCTGTGGTTGGGCATGATCGGTGCGGCCATCGCTACGTTGGTGGCGGTTGGCGTCACCTGGATCTATGTGTTGCGCAAAATCGGGCATGTTCTGCACGTGCCGTTCAAGCGGGTTTTTCCATTTGGTTTTTACACACGGGTACTCGTGGTCGCGTTTGCGGCCGCCATACCGGTGGTTGTTTTGGCAATGTATGTGGAATCCTCCCACGGGCTGGGGCTGATCTGGAAAACCGTGATCTACTTCGCCAGTTTCGGCGCGCTCTCTGCCATCACCGGCATTGTGCAGCGCTCCGATATAGGGTTTATGGCGGGGCTGGTCGGCTTGCGCCCGCGGCAGGCGGTTCCAATCGTGACGCTTGGCAATGCACCGTTCCGGCGCTAAACTGCGGGCGCACTTTCCCTAGCTTGTTCACTACACCCGATCCATCCATGACAACCGCCGCCGCCCAATGGGCACACTTCAAGTACCAGCTTGGCTACAAGGTGAGCAAGGTAGTGATGCCCAACTCGCCGTCGGCGTCGTCGATTCCGTTCGTGGAATACGTGAAATGGTTTCGCTACACACGTTTCACGCCGGATTACCCGTATTCCATCGACATCCAAACCCGCAGCGGTTGTAACGCCCGTTGCAGCTTCTGCGGAGTGGGACGTGAACAAAATCGGCTAACCGGCCGCATGAGCGATGCCTTGTACCAACAGATCATCGATGAAGCGCTGACGTTTCCGCACCTGGTGCAAATCAACCCCTATCTACTCAACGATCCACTGGTGGATAAATCCATAGAGGAACGCATCGAGTATATTGTGCGCAAGCGAAATGGCCGCCGTAGTCCGGCGGTGCGCATCATCACCAACGCGGCGTTGCTGACCGAGGAACGCGCCTATCGCTTGCTGCATTCGGGTCTCGATGAAATCAACATCAGTTTCAATTCGATAATTCCCGAAGTCTACGAAACGGCGATGCCACCTTTGAAGTACGACAAGGTGATGGCAAACATCCTCGCGTTGGCGCGGCTGAAAAAACAACAGCGCCTTAGGTCGCCCAAGATCAATATCTGGACCGTGCTTACGAAAGAAGTGGAGTCGAACCTACATAACGAGAAGGCTTACTGGAAACGAGTAGGGATAAGGTTTAAGGCAAGGAAACTCGACAACCGCGCCAGTCCCGATATCGAAGCGGCGCAGCTCGGCAACCGTCCTATGGATTTAGTGCAGATCTGCCCGATTCCGTTCTGGCGTGCGTGGATCATGTGGAATGGCGACATGATCATGTGTTGCGTCGACCAGGAACGATCGAACATTCTCGGCAATTGTCGGGACCGGCCGATCAAACAGATCTGGAACGATTCCAATTATCAAGATCTGCGCCGACGCTGGCGTAGCAAGGAGCTGGACGGATTGTTGTGCAACGATTGTAAGGGCTCTTGAATGCTTGGCCGCTATTCGGCAACAGGGCACAAGCAAATAAACGGAAAGGTGGTGCCGCCGGTTCCTTGAGAGTTGCTTAAGGATGATTGATCTTCGCCGGGCGAACCGTTACCCTCGGTTGCCGATCTGACCGAATAATACAAATAACCCTTCCCAGGCTTTTTTCACAATGGACGAACTACGACCCGACTGGCAACAAAGACCGTTGATGCGGGCCGGCCATTATGTAATCAAAAAACTGGAACGCTCGATTGTCAAGGCAGATCCGAACGCGAATCAGCCGTTTTATAATTGCGACGATTATCCTTGGATAGCACGGCTCGAGAGTAACTGGCGAACGATCCTTGATGAATTACAACAAGTAATGAAGTATCAAGATCGATTGCCCAACTTTCAGGACATATCCCAAGACCAGGTGAGCATTACTCAAGATCAGCTGTGGAAGACATTTTTTCTGTATGGTTACGGCTACAAAGCGGAGGATAACTGTCGTCGTTGTCCGCACACTACCCGGTTGGTGGAGGCGGTGCCGAATATGCTGACCGCGTTTTTTTCAATTCTCGCGCCTGGGAAACATATCCCAGCGCACCGCGGGCCCTACAAAGGCATTCTCCGTTACCACTTGGGTTTGATCGTCCCGGAACCCGTTGACAAGTGCCGGATACGTGTCGGTGATGAAATTCGCTGTTGGGAGCAAGGTAGGAGCTTATTGTTTGATGACACCTTCGAGCACGAGGTCTGGAATGATACGCCGGGCACACGGGTTGTGTTGTTTATGGATGTCGTCCGTCCGCTGCCGTTTCCGTCCTCGCTGGTGAATAAGCTGGTGGTCAACCTGATACGATGGTCGCCGTTTGTTCAAAACGCACGTAAAAACGTGAACGACTATGTGCTGGGCGCTGAACGCCCAACGCAGCACCACTAGCTACAAGAAAACAAAAACAATATTCGTCTTTTCCACGACCGATACAGCGTTGATGAAAGCGATCATAATTGCCACCACCTATCAGGATCCCACTTCACCGGACCCTATCGCATTAACCAAAATATGCGGGGTCACCTTGCTGGAACGGCATCTGCGCGCGCTGAAGGCTTGCGGTATCGATCGTGTCGATGTGGTGGTTAACGACGATGATGTGTTGCCGAATGATCATTGCAAAGATCTAACTCAGCGAGGCGTGTCGATTGGTTGGCGCACCCTTGAAGAGCTGCGCAGGCATGTGGTGGTGGCCGATACTGAATCCGCATTGATCGTGTTGGGTGACTATGTCGTCGAAAAGGCGCTCATCGAGGCGGTATTACGGGCCGAGGGTGATTGCATCTTAGTGGACTCACATCCACCACTCGGCGCGGCGCAAGCTACGCACCCGGGACATGGTCCGGTGTTTGCCGGGGTAGGGGTGGTCAGCGGGGCGACAATTTCCGCGCTCGCAGCATGCGACCGGTCGCTTACGTCTAATCTGGAGACTTTGGGCGACGTCAGGCAGATTGACGTGAATGCGCTGCCGAGCTTCGATCCCGCACTGCGTCGCGACCGGCGCCGCATGTGGATGCCAATAACAAGCGCGGATGATGTGCGCGTCGCCGAGGCGCGCTTGATCGCGGGGGTGCAAAAAGGCTCTTTGGATTTACCCGCCCAAGTGCTGCATGCACCCATCGAAAACTGGGCCGTCGCCCGGCTCTGCGGTACGTCGATAACACCGAATCAGCTCACATTGATCACCAATATCGTCGCCTGGGGGGTCACTGCATTAATCCTCACCGGTCATTTTATGAGCGCGCTGTTATTGGCCGCCGTGGTTGGTGTGATGGATGGAATCGACGGAAAACTCGCGCGATTGAAGCTAATGACATCGAGGATCGGGAAGCTCGAGCACGTTTTCGATATGATTTTCGAATATTCGTGGTGGTTCGCGCTGGGATGGGCGCTATCCCAGGGCGATCCGAGCGCACCGGTTTTTGCCGCCGGCGTCGCGTTGATTTTGTGCAATTTTGCGGACACCGTGGCGTCCGGGGTATTCTGGTTTTTCAAGGGCCGCGAACACGGGCGGCGTCTGGATAACTACACACCGCTTGACCTATTGGTGCGCAAAGTAGCGGGAAGGCGAAATATTTATGTGTGGACCATCCTACTAACCGCATCGCTGAGCAGTGTCGAGACGGGATTGTGGGTAGCCTTGATATGGGGTGTGGTGACGATTCTGGTGAGAGGCGGAAGGACCCTCATGCATCTGCGCGACCGCCGCGGCCCGGTGGAATTCGAATTTGTAGTCCGTTAGCCGTGTTCCGGGTGGGGGTCGGGCAGACGTTGTGGCCGGCGCCATTCGTCGAAGGCGCTCATCTGATGCACGCAGCTCAAGGTGCAACTGGGACTGCAGCCCTTGCGGGTGTGAAATTCACGACGGATGTCTT
>CALZGZ010000386.1 GCA_945787105.1 uncultured Gammaproteobacteria bacterium | reverse complement strand
GGGTCGTAGGGTCAGGCCTGAAAGATTGTACTTACCCAAAATGAGAGGATGAATGCCATGTCCAAGAAGGCCGCTAAAGCGTCGAAGCCCGAAAAAAAATACACACCGGACGATAAGTTTACCCGCAAGGGCCGCAATGTGGTCATTCGCACTCAGGGAGATCAGGTCGAGATCGTGATGGATAATACGGTGCATGCCGTGCGTTTCCTTGACAACGGGCGTCCCTACACGCGCGCCTTTGTCAACGTGATGGCAACATCCGTACGCGATCTCGCCGAGCGCTTCGTCGATACCACTGTGGCACAGGAAGCCCACTGGGCCGAGATTAACGCCGCCCGCGCGAAAGCGGCGGCCGCCGACTGAACTCGACCCTCAACACCGCTTTTTCACGGAGACTGTCATGAAAAAGATCGTCTGTCGCAAGGACCTGACCGCATTAACCGACGCCCAACGCACGGCGCTGGTCAACGCCTTCCTCACCCTCAAGTCTGATGGCAAGTATGACAAATACGCCGACCAGCACGATACGTACTTCGGCGATGCCCACGGCAACCCCTTTTTCTACCCTTGGCATCGCAAATTTCTGAGCGACCTGGAAAAAGAACTCCAGGACATCGACCCGGACATTGCGCTGCCGTATTGGGATTGGCGCAACGACACCTCGACGTCGGCGCTGCCCTGGATCCCTGGGTTTATGGGGGGTACGGGCAGTCCCGTCAGCGGACCGTTTCAGCCATGGGGTATTGAGCGCGCCCTGGGGGTCGGTAGCAGTCTGCCCACGGCCGACGACGTCAGCGACGACCAGGCACTCGTGCCGTACGCCAGCCACTGGTCGCCCGCCGAAGGGACGCACGGTCCACCGCACGGCTGGGTAGGCGGCAACATGGTTACCGTTCGCTCACCCGAAGACCCGGTGTTCTTTCTGCACCACTGCTTTGTGGACAAGTGGTGGTCTGACTGGCAGCTCGCCCATCCCACCGAAGACGCCTACCAGGGGTCAGGAAGTCGCGCGCCGACGGCGTCCATGCCGCCGTGGGTCACGACGCCGAACGATGTGGTCGACTCCGTGGCACTGGACTATATGTACGATACCGACCCCGCGCGCGTTCAACTCAAGACGCCGTCACTGACGTTTCTGGACATTCCGGAAGGCGAGGAGACGGTTCGTGGTGTGGTGTTCGAAGTCGTGACCTGCGAGTTCCTGTCCTTCAACATCACGGCCGGGCCGGGCAGCGACTTCGGCACGCCATTTGGCGTGTCGGTGCCGGTCGACCCGGGTGACGGCGCCGTGCGCGGTGATGCTATCGTGTGGATATCGTACCAGGGCACGACCGCAGGCGATTCCGCTTCCGGTTCAGTCACGATCGAATGCCCGCAGACCGGCGAGAGCTGGATAATCCCGCTGTCAGCCAACACGGTCAATCGGCCAACCGTCGGTGTCGCATTGGTCCTCGATAAGTCCGGCAGCATGGAGGACGACATCGGCGATGGCCGTAGCCGTAACGATCTACTTGTGTCTGCGGCCAACGTATTCGCTGGCGTGATCCAGGAGGACAACGGCATTGGTATCGCAGCGTTCGACCACGACGCCACCACGGTCATGGACATCAAACCAGCAGGAACACCCGGCACGATCTTTGGCACCGGACGTGGGGAGGCTATGGGGCATATCGGCGCGCATACCCCGAACCCGGCGGGGTTTACATCGATAGGCGATGGCGTTGATGCAGGCAATACTCTGCTGACTGACGCGGCGTCGGATTACGACCAGATGGCGATGCTGGTGTTCACTGATGGGAAGGAAAACCGTTCCCAGTATATCGCTGACGTCTCCAGCCTGATCGGTGACAAAGTCTTCGCCATTGGCCTTGGCACTGCAGCCGAACTCAACGCGGCGGCCCTGACGGAGCTATGCAACAACTCGGGTGGGGAGATGCTGTTGACCGACACCATAGACCCGATCGACGACAACTACAAGCTGGCCAAATACTACCTGCAGATCCTGGCTGGTATCACCAATGTCGATATCGTGACCGACCCTGAAGATTGGATCTCGCCGGGAGAAACCCACCGGATTCCGTTTGAGCTGAACGAAACCGACATCAGCCACGATGTCGTGCTGCTCAGTGCAGCGGCCAATGTCATCCGCATGACCTTGGAGACGCCGACTGGAGACCTGGTTGACCCGGCATTCGCCATGACCGCCATCGGCGTGACCTACGTTCCCGGCGCGACCTACAGCTACTACCGCGTGACCCTGCCGGTGGTCGGGCCCAGCGGTACGGCAGCGCGAGAAGGCACCTGGACGGCCGTATTGGAGGTTGACCCGGATGGCTTTAAAAAGTGGGTAAGTTCGCTCGACAACGATCAAGCCGCCATCGGTCAGGCGCTCACGCATGGGGTACGATACAACCTGAGCGTTTACGCCTTGTCGAACCTGCGACTGCGTGGCACGTTGGGCCAGGATAGCTACGAACCTGGGGCCACGCTCACGCTGCGCTGTACTCTCACCGAATACGGCCTGCCACTCGCGGGACGGGCGACGGTGACGGCGGATCTTACCCGTCCGGACGGCACGCTCGCAACGCTAGCATTGGCGAAAGTCGAGCCCGGCGTGTTCGAGGCGCATACGGCCGCACATCTTGTTGGTGTGTACACTGCCCATGCCAAGGGGGTAGGCAAGACAGCCCGCGATCGTCCTTTTACGCGCGAGCACATCTTTACCGGCGCAGTGTGGAAGGGGGGCGACGACCCATTCCCGACCACATCGAACGACCCGGACGAGCGGGTGCGTTGCCTTTGTGCGTTGCTGAAGTGTCTGCTCGGCCCCAAGGTGCTTACCGAGCGCTTCGAGAAACGTCTGGCGGAGGAGGGCATCGATCTGGGTCAAGCCCGTCAGTGCATCAAGGCCTGGTGCCGCTGCCGGCTCGGGCAGCGTGGCCAGCGCGATGTGGCCGGCTCGGTCGCACCGGAACGCCTGGCCGACCTGGCACGCGCATTCGACGCACAACCCGACCTGGCGGCCGCGGTGAGCACGGTCCTGGCCCGGCTGGTGAGGGACGACCGGTAGCCCCGGCGGCGTGACCCATGAAAAGCGGTGCGTGCACGTCGTCGTAATGACCCGCTATCAGGAGAGCATTACAAACTGTGGAGTCAAGTTTTGCAAAGCCATAAATATATTATTGCAAGACTTGACTCCTTGAAATTTTATTCTATGGTGGCCCCAGAATTACACTGTCCCTACCAAAAACCCTATCCGCCTCCACCGAGCTACGGCTTGTCCGCACATTAGGGAGACGAGCAAAGAGGTAGGGGTATGACGGTGATCGAAAGAGGTCGATGTGAGGTGGATGT
>CALZGZ010000385.1 GCA_945787105.1 uncultured Gammaproteobacteria bacterium | reverse complement strand
GTTAGTTCTTGCACATATCGCTAGTGCGTAGTCGAACGAAGGCTCCCAAAGGTAAAAACAATTAGTCTTACCTGAACCTAAGCCACCATCGAGAAAACCTAGGCCTAGATCCTGATCAATCAAAGCCCGATGCGCACTATGATAGACCGCGTCGCCCAAGGCCTTCATTATGTGCTCACTCCCAATGTCTAAGCTTGGATAGACTACAAAGAACGTCGCAACACTTCGATCCAACCAACTCGAATCATTACGCCCGCGCCCTACGTGCGGCCTTACGTATGGTAGGCGGGAATTCCGCGAATTCTCAAAGATGATCCCATAAAAGGTCTCTTTCCCTACTTGTGGCTGTGATCTTGTTTTGGTGTCGCCATTACCATACACAACGTCCATATCAATAATAATCAGGTGCCGCTTAAGTCTCGTAGACAGCTTAGTGATAATTAGCTCGAACACGTCTCTAGGAGACGTCGCAACCTCGCCACCATAAGGAAGATCCTCGCGTAACACAGTGGTAATGAAACTCTCTGAGACGTTTTTATAAAAACCCAATATAGCTGATGGACGATCTCGTTTTGAAAAAGAAGTCCGATCTTCGATAGAGACATTGGTCAACAGATGTTCGAATAGGTGGTAGATAACCTCCTTAACTGGTGTACCAACAAAGGCGCCCCTGCCTCCGGTATCAGGTGGTTCTGGGTTATCATCACCAGGACTGAAGGTAATTTCTTTTATCAATAACTTGTAGTCTTCAATCACTTCATAAAATATTGTCACGTCGACTGTTACGGATTCCTTCCCCTCTTCCATATATACGGGAACGACAAAAGAGTCCGTTTTCTGTATATAGCATTTCCAGCTACATCTGGCGGTGTGTTGAAGAAACCTAACTAGGGGAAGCATCAAGAGTTCTGTGAGTCCTTGTGATGATGCCTTTTTCAGGGTGTCTTTGACATCTTCGGAGATCTCTATCTCTTGGATGTCTATCGACGATTTCTGGCTTTTGGTTATTTCTTCTTCGGTCGAAGGGCACTTGAATGGACCGTGGTCGGTACGGATACCGAATTCACGAAGTTTCTCCACAGGGATTATCATGAGCTCCTCCTGCTAAAACTTATTTCTTCGTAGTGCTGGACCGCCCCATGTCATGAATATAAATTCTTTCGTAGATAATTAGCCCTTCTGTATACGAGGGCAGATAAATGATTGACGCGTCTTGCTGAGTGGGTAAGGTCTATCCTCATGGGGTAAATCATTGGTAAAAACTGGCGATCCATAAAATTTGTTACATCTATCTAATCTTTAATTGGGCACGCTACCGCCATAGCGCGTGCGTCAGCACACACCGTACATTGTGCTTATTATGTACATATCGTGCTTAATGTCAATCCTAGACGCATCCCCAAAGGTACTAGAAATCCCACAAGGATTCCTTTATGTCATTGAATATAAACTATTACCCCGGAATTATGGCCCCCCATAATAAGGTAGTTATGCAAAGCATAATGGAGGGGAACGTCGTTCTCAACAGAGTGCCCAGGTACTACACATTGTAATAGGCGTAATCTGAGCCTTTCGAAATCTCCTCCCTTTCCGGTTATCTCCTCTCTCCGAAAAATCCGTTTTTTATTTTGTAGACCTCTTGGGGGATGCCTGCGCGGCGGGGGCGGAGCCCCCAAGAGCGCAAATGGTTTGAACAAAGCGTAGCATTCCATGTTGTGCGCAGGAAGCGCACGGGAGGCCGCGCGGGAGCGCGGGGCGACTATAGGGAGGTAGGAGGGGAGGAGTACCCGTAGGGCGCGATGGTTTTTAAGTTATCCACAGGAAGTGGGGAGTTAACTATAGGTATATAGCTATAGGTACATATAGGAGGGTCGTGGAAAGTCAATGCTGGCAACGTTTTCCGCCGATTCGGCGCGACCGTTTATGCGTACATGCGCGACCGTTTATGCGTAAATCGGGGAGTTGGGGCGCGACCGTTTATGCGTGGATAACTTCCGCAGCCAACAGGGTTATCCACAGGGCGCGACCGTTTATGCGTACGCTAGCGCGGCGTCAACTTCCGCACATGCGGCGGGCTCGGCTTGAGCAGCAGCCCCCGCTCGGTATCCTCTGCCCGGGCGTTGAGGTAGACCGATCGGACTGCCTTCAACTGCCCTAAGAACTTTCGCTTGAAGTCTCGGGTGCGGCCGTACTCGGCGCCGAATTGAGTCTGCAAGGCGGCCCAGGGGATCGTCGTCTCCCGCTTCAGGTAGGACATCCGATACGTCAGCCAGCAGTAGATATCGAGCGCCATCGGAGAGCGCTTCAGCTTCTTCAGGGCCTCCATGTGGATGGGGATCGGGTGGTTGATGACCTCGTCGAAAAAGCGCTCCGAGAGCAGGATGGTGGACTGCCAGATCGTGATCTGCTCGGGCGCTTTCGGACTCCACCAAAGCCTCGCCCTATCCACTACGCGGATGGCCTCCAGCGCCCACGTACCTCCCTCGTCGTAGGTGCACGAGACCGACGACGCAAACAGGCGTTTCATCTGCTCCTTGAGCCGCGTGATGCTGCCCCAGCGGCCACCCGTCGGCACCAGGTCGAGTTCGGCCATAAAGCTGGACAGCGATTCTCCCAGCACCAGTTCGCGCTCGCGTTTGCGCACCGCCTCCGTCGTCACCCAGGCAACCAACAAGCGCGGCACGGTGCCATACGGCAAGCCAACGCTAGGCGGCGCCACGATGCTTAGGGTAAACGCCCCGTTGGTCCGCTCGAACGCATACTCCTTGGTCTTCTTATGCGGCATCGTCGCCTGCGTCAGCGCGCGCGCCATGAACCCCAGCGCCCCGGCCTCCTTCGCCTCTTGCGCTTCGATCGCCAGCGCTTCCGCAACGAGCTTGTCGATGTTCTTTTCGTTCACCGCCTTACTCCGCCTCCTATGCCCCGTATTCTAACGCTGCAAACGAACTGTCAACACACCTTTACGCCCCATCGCTCAAAACGCGCGGCGACTTCCTCCGGTGAGGCCAGCTTCCCCTCCTCCACCTCTTTGAGCCCCGCCTCGACCTCTTCAACAAACCATTCGTCGTAATCCATACAATTTCCCCGCTATTCTCTTTTCAGCGCAATCACCTTACCGCCTTTCTCCGGTTTCTTAGTTGCTTCCGCCTTCCGCAAGAAATGGGGCGACACGTTCCACCGCTGCCCGTCGTCGGTGACGACCGTGACCGTCTTCCGGTTGTACTTCGTCAGCACGCCGTGTACCGGTCCCCGGCCGTCCGGCGTGAACGTCACCCGGTCCCCCACGCTGAATTCCAGCATCTCCGCGTGCGCGCGCATCTGCTCCAGAAACTTCAGCCGTTCCACAATCTGGTGGTTCAGGTCGATAAGTTGGGCTTCCGTTAGTTGATCAATGTCGATTTTCATAGTGTGTCAAGCGTCGGACTACAACGGTTTGTTAGCTGCTATCCTAATGTCTGTCGTTCCTCAACTGAGCGCCTAAGCGCATCCAACTCTTCTTTACTTTCTATGCCAAGCAATTTCATAAGTTCGTCTTCATCGGAACGCTCTTGTTCTGTGATTGTTACTTCAAACTCACTCAGCGCGTCTGATAGCTTTTTATACAAAATAATATTACGTCTTTTAGAAGTACGGTCTTTGAACTCTAGCTTTAGCCAATCGTTAATTATCGATTTGTCCTCGAATATAATTCCATAGTCAGAATCTCTAGATACGATCGCAATATCTACTGTGTTCTGGGTGGCAAGCTCTATAATCCATTCCCAGTTGAGTGCGTCCCCAATTGAGGTATCTTCTTTTTTGCGTGGCGGATAACCGAGGACGAATCTACGCCACGCTCGTCTTTTTATCTGATGACGTACTTTCATTCCTCGGCGGAGATTATAGGGACCGCTCTTATTGAAAAGGCGTTGCATCACCTTATAGACGGGATCGTTACGACCCGGATTCAGAATAATTCTTTCGAGGCGCTCGCGTAAAAGCTTTATCCGCTTTGACGCATCCTCTATATCTTGGGTTAACGCATGGTATGACCGATCATCCGAAAGCACTCCAGGTCTGTGCAATTTATCAGGAGTTTTTAGGCTTTTAAATGCATCCACGATTACTTTCTGGCGATTCTTCTTGAATTCCATCTCTACCTGGTAATTCATGATCAGAATCGGCTGCAATGCTTCGATATGATTCAACATGGACATCGCGGTATCTGACCTCGTCCTGTAAAAGTCGAGGTAGATGTTTGTGTCTATGAACAGTAATCGATCTGTCATAGCAGCTAACTACTTAGTATACCGACTTGAATCGTATGACAATCCGACTAAAGTCGTCTTATTACGCGCAGCATCAAATCTTCTCCCCCTACGTCAACTCTTTAATCTTCCTATCAATCGCCGGCAACAACGCCTCCAGACAAAACTTCTGCATGCTGTCCGGTGTGTGCTCGGCAATGTATTTCAGCTTCAACAAATACGGCTCGGGCAGCCGCAGGTTGTACACCTTGATCATGTCCTCGCGTACTTTGGGATCGTCCCACGGGTAGCGCTCCCCTCCCCTTCTCGCCGGTTCGCTGGTTTTTTCCGTATCGCGGCGCTCCGCGCCGGTTATGAAATCGTCAGCGCTCGCCGCCGGCGGTCTGCTTTTCAACTTGCTCGACATCGCCAAATACCTCCTCGTACAACGCATGCATTTCGTTCGAAGCCTTCGCATCGGTGGGCTTCATCTCGGTAACGCCCCGCCCGTCGCGCGCCGCCTTACGGTACGCGATGCGGTCGCGGATCACGGCCTCGGCCAGATTTAAATGTTGGAAGTCCGCCAGGATCTCCCTGGTCTCCGCAGTCTCGGTCACCGACGGGTTGGTCGACGCCCGACCGATCACCACCCAGGCCTTGAGCCCCGGATTGAATCCCTGCGCGCTCGCGACCAAGTCGTCCATGCGCCCCAGGGTCCAGATGTCGAACTGCGACGCCTGGATCGGCACGTACGCCTTTTCCGCCACCACTAGCCCTGCCCGCAGCTCGATAGAATCCCGGCCCCCGGCGTCGATGATGACGTCCTCGTAGCGCCGCGCCAGGTCCTGGACCTCGTTCTGCAGGCCGGTCCCGAACTTCTGGATACACGCCACCCGGGGCTGGATCTCGTCCTCGTCACGCGACTGCGCCCAGTAGCTCGCGCTGCCCTGCACGTCCGTATCCACCAGCAGCACGTCGCGCCCAGCGAGCGCCCGCAATGCCGCCAGATTCGTGGCCAGCGTGGTCTTGCCCGTGCCCCCCTTCTCGCCGCCAATCAGTATGATCATAGCCGCCTCCTAAGTATCATGTCGTATGATATGACATTGTATTGAATGATGCCATATTTCTTCTTTTCGTATCAGACATATGCGCCATCGCGCAACGCATCGAGAACGGCCAGGACATCGTCACACTGGCCGTGTCCCAGACAATCCGCGGGCGTCTTGTCGCCCAGGAGCTTATGTGGCGAGAACAACCAACGCCGCACGGCGTCGGGCACATAGAATTCTGCAAGCCGCTCAATCGCCCAATCCAGGGTCAAAAAACGTTCCAGACGGTCCGCCTGCGGGTCGGATTGTCCCCTTCGCCAACACGACACCGTCTCCGGCGTCGTATCAAACAGCTCCGCGATATCGTGCGCCGTGATAGCCGCGTGCGCCTGCATCGCATCCAAACGTCTTGTCACGGCATTGATGGTGTCCATTTCACGAACACTCCGGCGGTTCCAGTTCGTGATCGGTGCCCCAGCTTCCCAGCCACTGCACGACCTGCTCGTGATCGGCGTGTTTGGCGTCGCCCTGCCCGAAGCGATCCATGGCCTTGCGAATAGCCTCGATCTGCCAAGCTCTGTTAACGATGTATCCGTTTGTCATAACGACATCCTCCACCTCATAGCGTATGGAATGATATTATATTATTTCATATGGATTTATGTGATAGGGCCTATTCGCGTGCCTCGCGGCTATGCCAGACACGGATGATGACGACGGCGTCTCTGTGAATACGGTAACGCAGGACATAAGCCCCGACGCCAAAGGGAATGAACAGCTCCCGCCGTCTTGTCTCATCCGCCATGGGACGGCCGATCTCGGGAAAATCCACCAGCCGATCGGCACCCGCACTGATGGCAAGAATGGCCCGCTCGGCAGCCCCGGGATCCTTTTCCAGCAGAAATTCGTACAAGCGCTCAAAATCGTTGAGGGACTCCGCTAACCAGATGACCTTCATTCGGCCTTAGCCTTGCGAGTCGCCTTTCTGGCGAGTTCATTCAGCCGGACCTTGGCCTCTTCATGCGAAATGGCGTGCCCCGTGTCCAGGTAGCGTTGCCAGCGCTCCATGTCCTCGGCCTTTTCCTGTTCATAACGTTCTTCCGTTTCCAGGTAACGGTCGATGGCGTCCTTCATCAGCCAGTGGGCCGAACGCTGCCGGGTTTCGCCCAGCTTCTTGAGCCGGTCTCGGGTTTTCTCGTCGAGCTTGACGCCGACGGTCGTTGTGGCCATATTGCGTACCTCCGAAGGTTGCAATAAGTAATACTTTACTAAACTACTACTATACCACGTCTGGTAACCCTGTGGGGGAGGTCTTGGCTGTCGTTGCGCAGTCTTGGTCCACCCCATCGCCGAATATTTCCGCAAACCCGCCGAGTCAGGCATTCTGACTCAGGTCTTATACGATAGCGTATGATTTCATATCATACTGTATGATTTAATACGTTGTCCCCGGAATAGGGCGCCGCCAGCAACACCGCTCCTTGGGCTTGTGCCCCGGCCACACCGCGAAGTAGGGCGTGGCCGTCACCGAGCTGCGGTGGGGAGCCGCAACCACCACACCAGCACCGTACACCGCGACCAGAAGCCCCGGCAGGACCGCCACCTGCTCGAAAGGGGGCAGAGCGGCACCTCCCCGGTCCCGCCCCCCCGAGCTCCCCGGCACTGTGCCGATCTCAAGCCCCGCACGCCCCGCGCCCGACGCTGATCGCGCCGGTCACACGGCATGCTCGGGGCCCTGTTTGCCCCCGGCGCAGGTCGATTTGTTCCGGCATCGAACCGGGACAAATCGGCGGTCTTCGCCCGCGCTCGGTCAGGCTGCGCCAAACCGAGCGCGGGCCTGGCTAAGCCAGCCTATACGCCGATTTTACGCATCGCGTATAATGCAGGGGCACCATGCCGGATAACGACGCACAAAATAAACGCAGCACCGCTGCTACGCTTACCGAACAGCTCGCGGCGATCCAATCGCAGCGCACGGCGGCCCGCCGCCGGCGCTACAGCCGCTCCCGGCTCGACCGCCACCGCGCCGACATCGAGGCCCTGGCAGAGCAGGGCGCGAGCTGGGCCGACATCGCTCTGTGGCTGCGCCAATACAAGCGCATCAAGGTCCACCCGACCACCGTCGGGCGGCGCCTGGCTCGCTGGCGCGAGCGCACGGCAGGGTAGGGCGGTGCCCCGTTTCGGCGCCGGAAAACCCATGAACGTCCAGGCCCGGTCGGTGCTCAAGGGGTTCCTCGACCTGTCCAGCCGCCACGCGGCGAAGCAGTCGCTTTCCGTGAAAGGCAGCCGGACCACGGGCCGGATCCATAGCCTGCGCACCTTCGAAAAATACGCCGGCAGCTTGAAGCAGGCGGGCGAGTGGGGCCGTGTGCACGGCGGCGTGCGCCACCTCAAGGACTTCACGCCGGCGCTGGCGCAAGCCTACCTCGAGGACCGGGCGGTCCAGGGCCTGAGCCAGAAACAGCTCGACGCCGACCGCAACGCGCTGCAGTTCATTACCGGCCGAGAGTCCCTGGAGCGGGTGTATGCACTCACGCCGGCGGAGAAGGGGAGTCGCGCGTACACCCCGGTGCAAGTTCAAATGATCGCCGCCCGCCAGGGCATGCGGAACGCGCTCGCCACCGAAATCGCCCACCGGGCCGGGCTGCGGGCCCACGAGCTCTTGACGATCAAGAGCCTGGGCGAGGCCGAAGCCTCGGTCCACCGCAGCTGGCGGCCTGATCGATTTCTAGGCCGCGAGGGCGTGGGCTACGTCGTGGAAGGGAAGGGCGGCCTGAGACGGGAAGTGCTGCTCGACCGGCACCTGGCGGAACGATTGGAGGCCAGACGGCTCGACATCCCCCAATCCGTCACCGACCGGGGCGTGTTTTATACGCAGCATTATGACCTGGGCGGCGGCAAGACCTGGTCGCAGAGCGTCACCGATGCGGCCAACCGCGCGCTCGGCTGGTCGACCGGGGCGCACGGACTGCGCCACAGCTACGCCCAGGAGCGCATGGCCGAGCTGCAGGACCTGGGCAAGCCGTACGGGATCGCCCGCGAGATCGTGTCCCAGGAGCTGGGACACTTTCGCGCCGACGTCGTGGAGACCTACCTCCGATGAAAGGAGGCGTCGTGTTCGATAGAAAAACGCCCCGTCGGGACGTTGCGCTCACCGGACCCACGCCGGCTCACGACTGGCAGATATTTACTGGCGCTGCTCGTCCGCCAGTCCCGGGACTTAAGGGCTCACCGGGTTACCACGGGGTGCCTCACTCAGCAGAGGCGCGCTACATTCCGGGCCCTCTCGGGCCCCGGAACCCACACACACAAACGCGGTAGGTATTATGGAGAATCTTACGCTGCAGAACGTCTGGAAACAATTGGAAGATCGTCTGGTTTGTGGCGACTGCAAAGCTGCGCGCTTGTTGATCTGGGAGAAAAAGAAATACGCCGATTACGACGACGGCCCGCAGCACGGCATCCTCCTGGACGAGCGCTGGTGGTGCGCCGTGCACTGCGATTACTTCAGGCGCCGCGTCGAATACCCCGGCCGGCTGCGCCGCTGCGGGGCGCATCAGAAGAAGGACAATGGTTAATCGGCCAACACGGGCATACGCTCCTCGAATCCTCGAAAATTGCGAAGGCCCGCTAAAGCGCTTTGGGATTCCATAGCAAAAATCAACTGAGAAACGCAGGCTATCTGCTCTCCTTTGTGAACTCCAACGTGACGCTCATGATCCGTCCCGAGGCAGATATCATCTCCTTCGCATAGAACTCTCGACTTCCAAAGGCCAGATCGTCAGTAGTTAGGTGAAACCGGGCCTGACCCCAGAATGTGAACTCGGTGCAAGGTAAGTAGATACAGATCAGATTGCGCTCCTCAAACATCACTTTGAGCCCATTACTCGCGACGTCGTCGACGATGGACTCCTGCTTAATACCCCAAATGCACTCTCCGGAAAAACCTGCATCCCAGTAATTACCCATATTAATAGCCGACCATTCCCAAGAGTGTCTCCGCAGCTGGCCATCAGCTTCCAGCGTTACCCAGATATCGGGCATACCGGACGCTTGCAACTGCTTGTGGAGCTTCGCGCTCGTGATGCAAATATCCCAAACATCAATGCTTCCCTCTTGATGATCGGTTTCGCCCTTTGCTTTTACCCGCGCGGCTTTGTTTGCTTCTGCCTTGGCCCGCATCTGCGCCAGTTGTTGAGTTAGTCGCTCCTTTTCGCGGTGCTTTCTGAGATAGTCAACAGCACCGAGACCCATGGCAATTAAGATAATTAATATCGATTTAGATAATAATTTAATTTTTTTCTGCCTATTGACAAACTCCTCTTTCGAACGCAACCGCTCTTCCACATTTCGGCTTCGAGCATCTCCCCACCACCATATTAAAAAGTTACGTAGACTACGATTCTCTAGGAAATCGAGCCAACGCTGTCTCTTCAAATCCTTTAACTCTTTGTGTTCCGGATCCAGGTCAACGGTTGTACCTTTACGTCTCCAGAAGCCTCTCTCAGATCTGTCGCCTTTAGTTCTGGTTAGAGTGGCCTCTTCTTCTCTTTGTTTTACCTTCTGCAAACGCAGCGCAACCTTCTTGCGAGTTTCTGGTTCGATCTCTGTATCGGACAAAGACGCATCTAGAACATCCGAAATATCGTCTACTAATCTGCCGTATCTTGTGGACGACGTATCGCCGTCCCAATCGATCAAGTCTGCAGCGTGGATACGACCAAATCCTAGTGGGGGCTTGACGTCTTCGATTAGTGCCGGCACGAGAACCTTCCGCTCTTTCCCGATTTCAGCTTCCTCTTTCACCCAGTCACTCCGTGTGGCTACACGGGGATTTGCGTGAAACCCCTCCAAAAGTACCAATAGCGTCAGATTGAACCAAGGTTTACGCGGATGTTGGCAATCATTTCATCAAGATCCAACATACTGGGTTCACTGTTGAATTCGAATCGACCAAACAGATTAATATGCCGCCACGCGACTGGCGATAAGCGTTTGACCAATGCTGCTTCTTTTTCCTTTCCTTCGGACTCCAGCTTCGCCAACAATTTGGATAACATTAAGACGTTGTAAAAAATAATCACATTGGCTATGAGGCGACTACAATCACTCTCAAGGGCAATTTCGTAGTCTGTCGTTCCTCTGAATTTGCCACCATTGGGATGCGTAATTGCACGCTGTAGTTGATGATAGGACTCTCCTCGGTTAAGTGCCCGCTGAACATTGCGTCTTAGTGTGAGGTCGTCAATATACTCCAGTGCGTATAAGCTCATGTAAATATTGTCCAATTCCCACAAGGCTTTCTTGGTGCGGTTTCGTCGTGCATACGAACTCAGTTTTCTGACGATGGTACTCTGAGTCGTCGTTTTCAGTGCCATCGATGCAAAGATGCGTTGCAAATTCTCTGACTCATTAAGTATCAACGCTTCATTGATTTGCCGGGATGGCTTTATCAAATAGTCTGATGGATAGTGGCTTAGTGGTTTGAAGCCAACCAACTTTGTTGCTTTCCGGTCGATATGTGTATAACGGGGCGCCCATGTTCGTCCAAAGGTTTCCAGCAGCACAAAATTCACTTGGTTGGTGCCGGCCATATCCACCGATATAACATCGGGATCGATTTCAGAGGTATTGTTAAACACGATATCAAAGGCGTAGTGACTTTCATGCTCATTGGCACCGATCAACTTGGCATTGACAGGGACATGGTTGACGACCAATGAATAGTTAACCACTCCTTTGTTGAGGCCAAAATACTTCTTGGAATATCGCGCCTTGAAGGTCGCTCGCTGCGTTTCAAATTTCTGGCCATCGGCACTGGCATGTAAGGTGCCGATATCCAGGTTATAGTATTGAAATATGGGGAGTTCAGCGATGGCGTTAGCAATGATGTCATTCGCTTTACGGGTGTTTTCCAGGCGCAGGTGATTCTTTGCGGTCGTGCGCAAAAGATGATATTTCGTATCCGAAATGTCGGCCATAGCGGACAACCCTATCCGTTCGCCATAGGCAATAATGCAGGCCATCACATTGCTCCAATCGGCCTTGCTCTTCGCATAACGTGGCTGAATGTGCGCAAAAGCGTCCATAAAACGGCATTGCTCGTTAACGTACTGCAAAATGCTAATGATGCCGACTTTGGGCAGCTGCTCATAAAACGGATTGTTAACGGTATCGTCTTGCTTTTTGTACGGCAGTGTCCAATGAATGTCGTCTCTCTTCTGAGAGAATTTCAGGTGCGGATTATTTCCTTGCCGGATATTGGTGTTAACCGCCTGATAGCGCTGTTCCAGTATCGTTTTCAAATCCGTGAGGCGTTGGGCCATGGGCGTGTTCAGCAGCGGAAAGTCGAGAGATACAAGCAAGTGTTTTTTTGCCTCCATCTCCTTATTGCTAATCAGGTCTTCATCAAAGCTCTTGAAGCGCGTACTACCGCTATAAAATATATCGCCGGCTTCCAAGCCGTTTTTGAGTTGTTGGTAGACGAAGAACTCGTAGTGGGATGGGTGGGCAATCCAGGGTTTAACCCTTTTGGGGATTGCTCGATTAAAACGCTCAAGCAACTGTGGAGAAATCGATGACTTCCCGGACCGGTACGCGTCTTTCAGTCGTGTTACGATCTCGATGATAGGATCATTTTCCTGCGTACTTTTGAAATCTATCGCCATAAACAATGGCCTGATGTTGATGGCTATTTTTCGAGACAGCTGCTGGATATGAGACCATTCGTAGTGAAGACGATTAAACTTTTTACCGGCTAGGTAATCGACCATTTGCTTGATGTGCTCTTCGTCAATAATATCAAAGGCGCGCTGTTTTACTTCCCCAAATGGCAGTGCCTCATCGATCGATTCATCAACAAATAGACCAACGATCATGCCCGTTTGCTGTAACTGCTGCCGATGCTCCAGATTGTAGTCGCTGAACTGCTGCTGACTGATTTGATACGCTTCTTGCGCGGTGGCCGTGACCTGATGGATGAAACTGGTAATCAAGTTATCGCTAATTTGTTCAAAACAGTGGGCGATAAAACACAATAGATAGAGTTGCGCCTGACTTTCGGGCATATGCTGCAACCGATGGACCGGATAGTATTCAGCCAATGACGCGTAATACCGAATATTTTCATTTGACACCCCAAGCCTGGGCAAAAACGCGCGAGAATATTCATACAATTGACCAGTCGAGGAGTGTTTCTGGATCTCTTGGCGAATTTGATTGAGCTTGAAATCCTTGGCGCGTTTCTTCAATGCCGTCAGCTGATAAAAGGAGCCTTCTACGGTCAGTAGCTCGTTGAGGGTCTGTTTGGTCGATTGAGGAACCTGCTGTTGGATGCACACGTTCAACCGCCGCTGTTCATCGGTCGTGGCCAGACTGATGATCTTTTGGAAGGTGCTGTAGCCCGGCACTGTGATCCGTTCTGTCTCCAAAATTCGAAACAGTTCCGTGAGTAAGAAGCGTGGCTGAGCATGAATTTTGCTGAGATGCCTAGCTTTATCCGATAGGAATTGGTGCTCCGCTTGGCCGAAGCCACGATAGCGCTGGCAACGCAAAATCATT
>CALZGZ010000384.1 GCA_945787105.1 uncultured Gammaproteobacteria bacterium | reverse complement strand
GTGCGCCGCCAGCATCGCCAATGCCCAGCCGTTGGCGCACCCAGACGCCGACCGCATTCGCTTCGGAAGTGGCCAGTCTTGTGCCCGCGGCAATCAGGCCATGTATCAACCAGGCAACGCCAAGTAGTGCCAAAGTCCATACAATGCGTTTCGATACGAACAACCCGAAGTTGAGGTAACCGAAGGCGCCGGCGATGATGCTGATGATGAGCCCCGCTCGAGCAAAGTTGAACAGCAATCGATAGATTGCTGAGGGTGGGCAGGTAGAAGGTGGGTCGGTGTCGGCATCGATGAAGCGCCAGTTGCTTGGGCGCAATAACTTGAGCAACAGCATGCCCAGAACGAGTAATGCGGTCATGCCCACCACCGCTGATAATTCGGCGGGTGCTTGTGTTTCCACCAACCAGGTGACGAGCAGTGGTTCGACCATGGCGACACCACTTACCGCCATGACCAAATAGAATACGAATGCGGTGCCGGCGAATAACGTCAGGGAGCGGTCAAGTTGTATGGCCGCTTGGTCGCTGAACGTCGTCATACGCATGGATGGATAACGGGGCGCCAGTATTGTTTTGGATAAACCGGTGATGATCACAAAATGCAGCGCCGCGATGGCGAGCCTGTTTACGATTGATCGCAACTCATGACCAAGGATTAAGATATATATCACCATGAATGTGAGTAATAAGACGGCCAATACAGGTAGTACGACGCGAGCGACACTTTCCACCAAGGTGGCAACCAATTTGCGGTGTGGTGTTGTGGGGCCATGGCTAGTCGCATCGCGTCCGTATCGTCGTAACAGCCAATAGCGGGCGCCCCACCAAGCTATAAGGATGGCAAGGCTGGTCACTAGCAGGAACATGACTCGCGTGCCCCGCTCCGGCACGAAATCCTTCTGTGACCACCATTCGACACCCTCGCGCCCCAACCCTTGGAGACGCTCTGGAAGTTGTTTTACCGCGTTCGTGAGAATGCCTGGTGATAATGGCGGAGGCGAACGCTTGCTGAGAAGGCGCGCTAAGGTACCGATCTCGACATCTGCGATTTGCCCAAGCAGGTTGGTGGCGCGTGCGAAGACGACGTTACTTTGTTTCACTTGGCCGTCGTAGCGAGCGACCTGTTGTGTGATGGCGTTGCGTTTTGCGGCGATATCGGCGGATTCCGCTGGGTCACCTTCTTCCGGGGGTGGGCCCAGGGCGTCGAGCAGATTGTTGTGCTTGGCAAGCTCCTGCTCCGCCCGTTCCCGGGCCCCCTGTGCAGACTCTTGCACCACCGTGATGTTTTCGAGCAACGGCCGAATTTCCCGTTTGCCAATGTGCGGCAGGGTTAGCACGCGCTCAGTGAAATCGAGAGTGTCGTTCCAGCGTACGAGCAAGTCTTGAAAAGGCGTCTCGGGGCCTTCTCCTTGGGCTGCCCAGATCGCAAGCGATACCGGCATCAGAGCGCCAAGGAGGCACGACAACAGTCGTTTAATCGCTAGCGGCTGCATTTCATCTGTCAATTGGCTGATTCAGGGTGTCAGCGATGGTATGAATATTGTAACCTGTGAACAGAATAGGAGTTGGGAAAAGGTTGATCTGGATGGTATGCCATGTCAACCTTGAACTATGGTCGTTTGTCATCGGGGAGAGGCATTGTGACGCTGACCGCGGAAGCCAGAGTACTCGGAAACATTCCGTTGTTCGCGAAGTTACCTCCAGCTAAGCTGAAGTTGCTGGCGTTTACCAGTGAAGCCGTCACATTTATTGATGGCGAGGAGTTATTCCACGCCGGTGATCAATCGAACTGCGCGTATGTCGTGATCGACGGAGAGGTAGAAGTGTTTACACATGCCGATGCAGACCAAGCTAGTTTTGTGCTCGGAAAAAACGAGCTGATCGGAGAAATGGGTATCCTAAATAATGCACCGCGATCGGCGACAATCCGCGCAAAGGGTAAAGTGCGAGTGCTTCGCGTGACGAGCGAGACATTGTTGAAACTGCTTTCGGAAAACGCAGAGATTGCGCTCGATGTCATGCGGTTGTTGAGTGACCGGTTAGCCAATACATTACACAAGTACGAAGAATCACAAGCCAAATTGAAGCAATACGAAGACCGGTAGGATGATGCGCCAGACTATTGTGGCATAACAACCGCAGGATAGTCCGGAGTTCGTGAATCTCGACGGTGGCTCTCATGAGTTGGTCTTAGAGGTAGGACGACATTATGCAGCAGCGCTTCATTTCCTTATGGGAGCGGTGTATGCCGGACCGTATGGTGCGCTCCGCTGAGGATGTGTATCGCGAGCTGGAAGGACGTTATTCACATCCCCATCGCCATTATCACGACTTACGTCACATCCTAGCGTGTTTGAGACACTTTGACACCATCAGCGATCAACTCACCTGGCCGGATGCGGTGGAAATGGCGCTGTGGTTTCATGATGTAATTTGGGAACCCGACGCCGATGATAACGAACGGCGAAGCGCCGAGTTATTCCTGGGATGCGCAGAGGGAGACGCCGATACCAATTTTTTAGAAGTTGTGCACAATCTGGTCATGATGACCGTACATCCCAGTGAACCGCAGAGCGTGGATGAACAATTCACCGTGGATATTGATCTTGCAAGCTTTGGGCTGCCATGGGAGGAGTTCATTCGACTCGGGGAATTGGTGCGAAATGAATTCCCGCATGTGTCAGACCGAGACTTCGACAGCGATCAACTCAGAATTTTTGAAATGCTCGCCAGTCGACCTTATTTCTATTTCACCGAATTCTTTCGTTCCCGTTACGATGCTACGGCGCAATCCAATCTGCGGCGGAGAATTACGCAATTACGGCGCGGCAACGCTTAACGGCAGCACCGCGCTTTAGTTCTCAGCGGAAACGTTGGGGTCCACCATATAGATGGTGGTGTCGGCTTGTCTGCCCCGCACCTTGACTTCGCCGATCCGCTTGAACGCAAAACGATCAGGCCCGGCAAGCCGGTAAGTACTTTCTGACACCAAGATCTGAGTACCATATTGTTTATTGAGTTGCTCCAATCTTGCCGCCAGGTTCACGTCGTCACCCAACACGGTGTAACTTAATCGATCGCTGGTGCCGACCAATCCGCCTACTATGACCCCTGTGTTCACACCGATTCTGGAGCGCAAGCTTATACCGTCGCCAAAGGTCCGGCTGCTCAACACCTTTTGGATAGCTATCGCGGCGCGCACCGCATTGGCGGCATGGTCTTCGTCGGCTTTGGGCAGGTTGAAGCTAGCCAGGATTGCGTCTCCCTGAAACTGATTGATAACCCCGCCGAAGCGCTCAATGGGTTCTGCAACGGCGGTGCAAAACTCATTCAGAGTATTGATCAACTCAGTTGGCGGCATGTTCTCGCAGAGTGTCGTGAATTTTTCTACATCGGCAAACAGCACAGTTGTCTGCTGGACTTCGCCTTCGCCGGCAAGCATCTCATGATCCGATGATTTTAACTGTTGCGCGACTTCGGTAGGAACGAAACGCGATAGATCGCGGGCGGCGGTACTCTCTACCACTGATTGCACCAATAGGCCGCGAGCGCGATGCAATGCAATGGCGAGGATCGTGGTTACCATTAAGATCGAAATCACTTTGTCGAACTCGGCGCCCAGCAGCATACTGTTGGAAGTCATATATTGGACATAATCGCGCGTGATCATCTCGCCTTGTGGGTCGTGTGTCACGACGTAAAGCATCATCAGCAACCAGCCTACGGCGGCGACAGCACCGGCGGCGGCAACAAATCTGACCTCGAACCGCAGCGCTCTTAGGGAAATGAAGATGAACACATACAACAAAGTGGGCGCCTTGAGATAGAACGAGGCTGGCTGATCATATTGAATGTGAAAAGTCCATATCAGGCCGAACAGCAGCGTAATGTCGGCTACTACCGAAACATAGAGCAGCCAGTCCGGCAGTCTTTTGTTGTGTGCAAGTGTCAGCCTGATTACAGTAAACATAAAATACGCAGCCAACGCCCAGGGGACCGGCGCGAATTCCGCCTCTTCAGTGAAAGTCTTGGGGGCGAGTGTGTATAACGCAGCAAAAATGAGTACCACGGCGAGCTGAATCCAGCCTATCAGTACTTCGCTGGAGTCCTGCTGAAGGCGAATCGCTTCGAGTAAGCGGGGCGGCATCTTATGACTGTGCTCGCGAAGGGTGGTGGAAAGAAATGTGCTTAATTTGGTTAACATACCGAGCATCCTGTATCGATTTCAGACAGCGAAAGTGTTGATCCAATGTTAATAGACTGTTTTACCGGGTCAAAGTGCGCGGAAATAGTGCGCCGGATTCGATGGCCATGTAATATGCCGACAATCACACGCCGCAGGGGAAGATCACGATGAGTGAGCGCTTGAACGGTGGCCGGGTACTCATATACAGCCACGATACCTTTGGTCTTGGCCATCTTCGCCGATGCCGGGCGATCGCCCATTCCTTGGTCGAAAGGTATAAAGGACTCTCAGTTTTAATCCTGTCGGGTTCACCAATCATCGGTAGTTTCGATTACCGTGCGCGGGTGGATTTCGTACGCATACCGGGAGTCATCAAGCTCCACAACGGTAAGTATACGTCGCTGGGGTTACATATCGATCTGGAGCAGACCTTGGCCATGCGCTCCTCAATTATCCACCACACTGCGAAGATATTCGATCCAGACCTGTTTTTGGTCGACAAGGAGCCATTGGGGCTTGGCGGGGAGGTGTTGCACACTTTGGAGCATCTGCAACAGCGGGGCACGGTTACGGTGTTGGGTCTGCGGGATGTCATGGATGAGCCGGCCATGCTGCGGCGTGAATGGCAACGCAAACGCGCGCTTCCCGCGCTGCGAGACATCTACGATGAGATATGGGTGTACGGTCTCGAACAATTGGGTGAGCCACTGTCGGGCCTGAGTGTTCCGAGTTCAGTGCAGAAAAAGATGATATACACTGGTTACCTGCGGCGAGATCCACCGAAAGGACGGATGTTACCATCGGTAGAAATGAAACAGCCGTATCTATTGGTCACCGCCGGCGGCGGCGGTGATGGTGAGGAGATGATTGACTGGTTTTTGCGCGCCTACGAGCACGATTCTAGTTTATCGTTCGCGGCGCTTCTGGTGTTAGGGCCATTCATGTCTCCCGCCCGACAACGTGGGTTTCAACGTCGTGCCGATCGTTTGCCGCACGTGCAAACCTTGGAATTCGACAATCATATCGAACTACTCATCCAAAAAGCGGCCGGTGTAGTCGCTATGGGTGGCTACAACACCTTTTGCGAGATATTGAGCCTGAACAAGCGGGCGCTGTTGGTACCGCGTACACGACCAAGAAAAGAACAGCTGATTCGCGCACGTCGGGCCCAGCAACTCGGTGTGGCCAGGATGCTCATTGGTAGCGGTGACCGGGACTGGAGAGTCATGGCGCGAGCGCTTCACGAATTACCGAATCAGCCCCTTCCCTCGGAAGTCGTGATCCCCGGAATTCTCGATGGTTTGACTACCATCGGCGATCGCGTGGAGTCGTGGGTCGCAAATCGGCGCAAGCCACCGATCGAATTACGGCCGAACGTGCTGATCCGCGCACCACAACAGTAGATCATCCTTGCCCATCGCTTCTACCCATGCATCAACATCCGGTGGGGGGGTCCTTATATATGTCCAACACCTGTTAGGGACCGGTCATTTAAAGCGTGGGGCGCTGCTTGCCCAGGCACTTGCGGCAGCGGGCATGCGTGCCGAACTGGTATCAGGTGGCATGCCGGTGCCACATCTGCCCTACCCCGTGTATCAGTTACCGCCGGTACGTTGCGCAGCGGATGATTTTACGGCGCTGATCGACGAGACTGGGAAACCGGTCTCCGACGCATGGCGATCGCATAGACGCGAATGTCTGCTAGACCGCCTCGTCACATTCCAGCCAGACGTACTCATCCTAGAGACCTTCCCTTTCGGACGCAGGCAAATGCGCTTCGAACTCATGCCATTGCTAAAGACCGCCCGCAACGCGCGACGCCGCCCACACATCGTCTCCTCGGTGCGTGACGTGCTGCAAAGACGGCGACAGCAACGAGTGGCGGAGACTGTCTCGCTGCTCAAGGAGCACTTCGATAGGGTATTAGTGCATGGTGATCCGGCATTCATAAGTCTTGACGAATCGTTCCCGATGGCCAGCGAGATTCAAGACAAGATTATCTATACAGGTTATATCGCGGAACGTGATGCTATAGATCGGTTGCCGGGTACGAACGGGACGGAAGAAGTACTGGTCTCTGCCGGTGGTGGCGCAGTAAGTAGGCGCCTAATGTTGGCCGCATTGGAAGCGCGGCCGTTGTCCAAACTCAGAATGCTGCGCTGGCGGTTTTTGATTGGCCCTGGCTTGCCCCAGCAGGACTTGCAGACAATCAAGGCCCATGCGGACGACGATGTCGTCGTCGAAGCGGTGCGCGCTGATTTTCCTGAATTGTTGAGACGTTGCGCGGTTTCGGTGTCCCAGGGTGGATACAACACGGTCGTGGACTTGTTGCGATCAGGGGTGCGGTCGGTGATTGTACCTTTTGCCGGCGGTGGCGAAACTGAACAGGCGTTCCGCGCGCAACGTTTGCATCAAAGAGGCTATGCGCTGATTCTCGATGAAGCCGCGCTGACGCCGCCGCTGCTGGCTGCAACCATTGATCGCGCGTCAAGCATGACGCCCGCGACAGAATCCATCAATTTGGAAGGCGCAAAGAACAGCGCCAAATACATCGTTGACGCGCTGGCATCAGGTCTCGGATGTTGATCGTGCTATGACGGACTGGGTAGATATCATCGAGGAACTAGACGCCTGGCGAGCGATGGACAGGATGGCGACGTTCTGGTGGCGAGACGATGATTGTGTGAACGAAGACCCCGCCATTGACTCTTTACTTGCACTGCGACGCAGACTAAAAGTTCCGATTGCGGTGTCCGCAGTGCCAGCCTTAACCGACTCTATGTTTGCGGACATGGTGTTAGCCCAGTCCGACGTCTGGGTATTGCAGCATGGCTATGCCCACTATGATCATGCGTCGGCGGGTGATAAAAAATGCGAATTCCCAGGAAATCGGGCCAAGCAGGTAGTGTGCGAAGAATTGGACGCCGGCGCGCAGCTGCTAGGAGATTTGTTTGGAGCGCGCAGCCTACCGGTATTGGTGCCGCCTTGGAATCGTATCCATGCAAATTGGATCCGTGAATTACCACGACTCGGCTACCGCGGTCTATCGCTGTTTGAGCCGCGTTCCGCGGCGTACGCCACCCCGGGCTTACGCGTAGTGAACACCCATGTCGATATCATCGATTGGCGGCGCAGCCGGGGATACGTAGGCCTGGAGAGCGCTCTTGGGCAGGCGTTGTCGCATCTTCAAAAGCGGCGTCATTACGATGTAGATGCCGACGAACCCACCGGTTTGTTGACCCACCATCTCGCGCACGATGCACACTGCTGGGCTTTCGTAGAAGAGCTCGTCGAGCGAACCGTGAGCCACCCAGCAGTGCGATGGTTGAACGCTGCATACCTTTTTGCATGCGAGTGACGCCACCCCGCATATTGCGCCAAGGCGAGCCTATCCCGGCCTCGCGACGACGCGCAGGATAAGTCCCTTCACCATCATTCGCGATCCTTAGTGCTAG
>CALZGZ010000383.1 GCA_945787105.1 uncultured Gammaproteobacteria bacterium | reverse complement strand
CGGTACAGGCTGATGCCCGTCAAGCGCACCGATAAAACTCCGATGCCCCAGCGCGATCCCACGGGTCGCGCCCAGGACTTCGACGAGGTCAACGAGGGTTACTGTTTTGCACACGCGATGTTCGAGGCCGAGCGCTGCCTGCGTTGCCAGGACCCGGTGTGTATGGAAGGCTGTCCGGTACGCATCCCGATTTCCGACTTCGTGCACGCCATCGCCGCCAGCGACCTGGCGCGGGCGGCGTCGATCCTGCGCACGGCAAATCCGCTGCCCGGCATCTGCGGACGCGTATGTCCACAGGAGTCGCAGTGCGAACTCAAATGCCATATGGCGAAACGCTTCGGTCCGGTGGCTGTCGGCCACCTGGAGCGGTTCGTTGCCGATTGGGAACGGTCCCAGCCCATCGGCGAAACGCCGCCTGCTCCATGGCAGAGTGCGCGCATCGCGGTGGTCGGCTCAGGACCCGCGGGTCTGGTCTGTGCCGGTCAGCTTGCGCGCCAGGGCTATCCGGTGACCGTTTACGAGGCGCTGCACGCGCCCGGCGGCGTGTTGCGTTACGGAATCCCCGAGTTCCGATTGCCCAATGCCATTCTCGACTGGGAAATCGACGCCCTGAAGCGGCTCGGTGTGGAATTCGTCAACAACGTGATCATCGGCAAGACGATTACTCTCGATGATCTATTCGACCGCCACGGATTTTCGGCAGTGTTCATCGGTACCGGCGCCGGCCTGCCGAAGTTCCTCGGCATCCCGGGAGAGAATCTCAACGGCGTGTACTCGGCCAATGAGTTTCTTACCCGTATCAACCTGATGCAGGCGTTTCAGTTTCCCGAGGCGGATACGCCACTCAAGGTGGGGAAACGCGTCGCGGTCATCGGTTCAGGGAACACCGCCATGGACGCCGTGCGCTCGGCGCGGCGCATGGGCGCGGAACAAGCACTTGTTGTGTATCGGCGCAGCGAAGCGGAAATGACCGCCCGCGTCGAGGAATATCACCACGCCATCGAAGAAGGAGTGACGTTTCATTGGCTGACCAATCCGGTGGCGGTCATCGGCGACGATGACGGCTGGGTCGCCGGACTGAAGTGCCTGCGCATGGAGTTGGGCGAACCCGACGAGTCCGGGCGCGCACGTCCGGTGCCCATCGAGGGCTCGGAGTTCGTGTTCCCGGTGGACAATGTGGTGCTATCCATCGGCACCACGCCCAACCCGCTGTTGGCGAAGACTACCCCGGGACTGGCCACCCATGCGTGGGGCGGGCTGGTGGTCGATGAGAAGAAGGGTGAGACCAGCCGCCGGCGCGTCTATGCCGGGGGTGATGCGGTGACCGGAGCGGCCACCGTCATCCTGGCCGCCGGGGCCGGTAAGAGTGCCGCCGAGGCCATCCACCAGGACCTCTCGGCAGGGCTCTAGGCCGCACATTGACCCAGAGCGCCCTACCACCCCGCCTGCTCGCGAGCGGAATCTGTATTACACTACGCCCAGCGAACGTCGCAGGCGAAACATCGGTCTTTCGGTGGCCTGTCAATATCCACCGGAACACCGGATAACACCGCTTTTTGAGTTATTTCGTGCCATCCCGGATGGCTAATGCCACTAGTATACGTGTATTTGACGACAATTTAGGTCGCAAGACACGCTTCGATCGAGAGAATAGTTATGTATAAGATCCTGGCTCGTGAGGATTTTTCCGAGGTTACCTTCCTGCTCGAGGTCCACTACCCGATGTTGGCCAAAGCCGCCAAACCGGGTCAATTCGTCATCGTCATGGTGCACGCGGATGGCGAACGCATTCCGTTGACCATCGCCGATTTCTCCAGTGAGCGCGGTACCATCACGCTGGTCATCCAATCAGTGGGTAAGACCACCAGGGAGATGCAACAGACATGCAAGGTCGGCGACTCGCTGTATGCCGTGGTAGGTCCCATGGGCATGCCCAGTCATATCGGGGAGAGAACCAAAGTCGCTTGCGTTGGCGGTGGACTCGGCGTCGCCCCAGTGTTTCCGCAGGCCCGCGCGTTCAAGCAGCGCGGGGCATACGTCATCGGCATCATCGGTTTCCGTAACAAGGATCTTATATTTTGGGAAGACAAGTTCGCGAGTGTGTGCGATGAACTTATCATTTGCACCGATGACGGTTCGGCCGGTATCAAGGGACTGGTTACCGACGGCATCGCAAAGGCGGTCGAGGTACACCCTGACATCGAGGAGGTCATCGCCATCGGTCCGCCGGTGATGATGAAGTTCTGTGCCGAGGCGACCCGGCCCCACGACATCAAGACTATGGTCAGCTTGAACCCGATCATGGTTGACGGCACCGGAATGTGCGGCGGGTGCCGGGTGTCGGTGGGCGGCGAGATGAAGTTCTGCTGCGTTGACGGTCCGGACTTCGACGGCCATCAGGTCGACTTCGATGAGCTGATGAGCCGGCTGGGGCGATTCAAGGGTGAAGAGCGCGAGGCGTTGGAGCGTTGGACGCGAAACGAAAACTGCCGGCTGATGGCGGAGGAACCACATCCATCCGGGTAAGTCCCACGGCACAAAAGATTATTCGCCGGAGTCTATAACCGGCCGACTCACGTTGACAGTCAGGCGGCACGGTCCCGGCGTGGAAGACGCACCCGGGTAAATCGCTTCTGACGAGCGTCGATGCCGAAGATACGCGGCCGCTGGAGGTCCGAGACGATCATGTCTTCAGTATCATTGATGCCGAGATAGGTCTTGATACTCTGCGCCGCCCGGCGCCCGGCGCCCATGGCCAGAATCACCGTGGCTGAGCCGGTAACGATATCGCCACCCGCAAACACCCCAGCAAGTGAGGTAGATTGCTCCTCGTTGGTCTCGATGTAGCCCCACTTGTTCAACTTGAGCTGTGAAGTCTGACCGATGATGGGGTTGGCGTTGGTGCCAATGGCGTAGATGACAGTGTCACATTCAAATTCGAAATCGCTGTTATCGATCGGCACCGGTCGCCGCCGCCCGGAGGTATCCGGCTCCCCGAGCTCCATACGCATGCAACGCAACCCTTGAACATTGTTGTCACCATCACCGAGGATCTCCACCGGTGCCGTCAACCACTGAAAGATCACACCTTCTTCCTTGGCGTGGTGAAGCTCTTCCGCGCGCGCCGGGCTCTCCGCCTTGGTGCGGCGATAAAGGCAGTGCACGTCCTCGGCGCCCAACCGCAGCGAAACACGCATCGCATCCATCGCCGTGTTTCCGGCGCCGATGACCGCCACCTTGTGTCCCAGACCAAGCGGCGTGTCTTTGGCAGGAAACCCTCCCGCCTGCATCAGGTTACATCGCGTCAGGAACTCATTGGCCGAAAGCACCCCATTCAGCGACTCACCTGGAATCCCCATGAAGCTTGGATACCCGGCGCCGGTACCGATGAACACCGCGTCGAAGCCCATCTCATCGCGCAGCTGTTCGATGGTGAACAGCCGCCCGACCAGGGTATTGCACTCGACCTTGACGCCGAGTTCGATCACCTTTTGAAATTCTGCGTCGACCACGGTATTAGGTAGGCGGAACTCGGGTATACCGTAGGTCAACACCCCGCCCGGACGATGCAAGGCCTCGAAAATCGTCACCTCACAGCCCGCTTTGGCGAGGTCCGCGGCACAGGCGATTCCCGCCGGACCTGCGCCAACGATGGCAACCTTATGACCGCCCGGTTCGATTTCGGGCCTGTTGGCCCAGCCCTCGGCGATCGCCATATCGCCGATATAGCGTTCGAGACGGCCGATGGCCACCGGCTCCAGGCGTTTAGCCACCACGCACACCTCTTCGCATTGATCCTCTTGCGGGCACACCCGTCCACAAATGGCCGGCAGTAGGGTCGACTCCGCGAGTATGTCGTATGAGGCGCGGTAGTCTTGGTCACAGATGGCCTGGATAAATCCAGGAATGTCGATACCGACCGGGCAACCCGCCACACAAGGCTCCTGCGGACACATCAAGCAGCGTTCCGCTTCGTTGAGGGCATCTTCGAGGGTGTAGCCGAGTGTCACCTCGTCGAAATTCCCGGCCCGCTCCCGCGGATCCTGAGCCGCAATCGGCGTGCGCTCCTGGGGAATGGTTCTGATCGTCTTCTTGGCCATGGTTATCTCCGACTCGCAGCGTTCATCGTGACGGCCGAACTAGTTGAACGCCGCGGCACGCCGGGTCAACTCCTCGACACCCAGTTCGTTAGGGTCGACCGGCTTGCCAGGATGGATGATACACACTGGGCAGTTTTCCGCCGCCTCGACCAGATCGCGGAAAGTGCCGGCGCCGGCATCTTTGATATAGGCCTGCTTCGCCTCGTTATACGCAAACATCATACTGTTGCGGTCGGTGCAGTCGTTGCAGCTCGTGCACAGTTCAGTTTCGATATAAGCCTGATCCGTAACCGGCGCAGCGGCCACCTCGGATAACTGTGTGCTATCCCCAGCGGGTTCCACCGCCATGTCAGTCGCGGCCTCGGTCACCGCGGCCAGTTCCGCAGCCGATTCGGTAACCGACTGACTTGCATCGCTTTGTTCGATCGCGCGCTGCCGCTCGGCCTCGAGCAACCGCAGAGCGTGGGAGTTGCGGATACCCCCGAGTTCTTGGAAGCTGCGCCACAAATCAGCACAGCGGCGTGCGGCGGCCACCAGTCCACGTCGCACGATGACCCGGTGCAGAGTGTTGCTGTCATTAACCATCAACAGATACGGCACCTTTCCGAAGGTCTCGCCCTCTTGTAACGCGAGATAATCGCCGAGCGGCACCATGTTCGGATGCCAGTCCTCTGGCGGCACCGAGACATACTGCGCCGCAAAGCGCGGATCCATGGCAAGAAAATCGACGACAGTAAACGCGATTTCTTCGGACATCGCGCGCCCGTCGGAATCCTCGTAGTTAAAGAGGTGGATCGGCCAGGGTTCCTCGGACTGCGGATTGGCCACCAACGTGAAGCGCTGAGCCCAGTCGCCACCGTATCCCGGGTGGTGAACGAAGCATGGGAATGCCCGCCCTTCAACGGCGCTGGCGCACCGCAGGTAGCGCGGCACGGACTCCGACTCCTCATCCGGCCCGGTATACACGCAGTACAGCGCGGCGCCTTTATAGCGAAGACCTTCCGCCACTTCCGACTCGACCCGCGGCAGGTGCGAGGCGGAGGTCTGCAGTACGAAGGCGGTGCGCAGTCCCGTCGCCATGCTGCCAAGACTCGTGCTCCAACCGCCGAATCCCGCTTGACCCGCCGCCAAAGGCAGTGTGTCAGGGATGGCGCGCAGCTCGAGGACGGTCTTGATGGGTAGGTCCGACGAAAGAATCTCGATCAACGCGGATTTGTTCTCGGCATTCAGGGCATCGCCATCGATATGAACGAACAACGGCGGCAAGCCACGCAACTCCTCCGGTGTCAGCTGCTCCTGGTCGAATGCGGCGAAGAAGGCATCATGCCGTGCTTCGTCGTAACGGTTCTCGACCTCGAGCCGGGCAATGCGCACGGCTCGAAACAGTTCGACGATGCGCAGCATCTCGGCATCCAGGAGCTTCAACGCCTCGACACAGCTATCAATGGCGGTGTATGCATGCCTGCCGCGCCGAGGCGACTTCCCGTTTCCGGCGCCGAGCTGCCTGCGCTGTGCCTCCAGGACCTTGAGCACCGAGTGTAGCCGCTTGCGCCGGTTGCTCTTGAGTGGTCGTTGATGCTTGCTGCTGCGCAGCACCGACGATAATTGATCAAAGTCGATGCCCCCCGCGTGCTCGGCACCCATCGCGGTACGCAACGCATCGGCGGACGTCGCCCGGGCGGAGCGCATGCGATCCGAATCGATAATCGCAGTAAGCTCCGCGATTAACTCATCGAGCGTCTCACGCGCGTGAAGTTCTTGTTCAGCTTGGATCCGTTCCCAAGCATGCATGAAAAACCTGCGCGCGATCTGTCCATCGCAGCAGGCGACGATACCATCTTCGGTAAGTTGCAAACGCGCCGACTGGAGATTGGCTCGCAGTTGTTTGCGGCGCGGCTCGTTGGTTGTCTGCGCATAACAACGGTTGGCGGCCTCGGTCCAAAGCGCCTTGAGCGATATTTCTTGGCCCCCGGTAGCCAAGTCTTTGATGACTTTCTCTAATTGATATAGATCTCGACGGTAACGCTCCCCAGCGGCGCCCTCCTGCGGATGTGCATCAACCAGACCGTCAATGAGACCAGACAGCGGCACCGCAACATGCTCGGCGCCGGGGTCTAGCAAGACCACCGGAAAGTCGTAACGCAATGCGCCTAGATCACGGTAGGCGCTGAACAGGGCCGGTGTCAGTACCGGCGCCGGTCCGGTTTCCGCTGTTTGCGGCAACTCCGGGGGACCGAGATGAATGCGCAGGAGCTGCTTGAGCCGCCCATCCTGGCGGACCGCCACCAACTCCTCGCCGTGTTCTTCGAACCTGTTCACCGGTACCTCTTAGCCTCTTGTGTATGACCCCTTTCTAAAGCAAGTCTGTTATCCCGATCTCAGGGCACCTTACGCTGGGGGCTGTACCGTGAACTTGTCAAACTCCCGTTCCAACGCCGAAATCTTGCCTGCCACCGAGAGATGCTCGACGCCGGCACGCACGTCCTCGTAGCAGAGCACATCCGGATTCCGGTACAGGATGCCCAGAGGCACCCGCTCGCGGTTATTGGCCAGCTCGCGGGCGCGATCTATGTCCCGGGGATCGTGTTCCTCACGGTGCTTGAAGCGTTTCGCCACCGCTTCTTCTACTTGTAACCCCTGGGCATGGGTGAGCAGAACCATCCGCTCCGGATCCTTTACATATTCCTCGAAGTGATCGGGCAGATAATTCGGGCAGCGTTGCATAATGCACACAAAGGCTAGTCCCCGGTGATGGAACGCCTGCTTAATAATGTCGCATAGCACACTCGGCACCCAGTCCACCGCGTGGGCAACAAACGAGATGTTGGACATTCCGAGGGTCGCGGCGAGCGGGTTGAGGGGCTCGAGATAAGCGCCGTGGGGGCTGGTGTTGCTCACCAGACCGCGGGGAGACGTCGGTGATACTTGTTTTTTGGTAAGACCATAGATTTGGTTGTCGTGCAGCAAAACGGTCATGTTCATGTTATAGCGGATCGCATGCAGCCAATGTCCGGCACCGATACTGCAGCAGTCCCCATCACCGGTAGTCACGAATACATGCAGGTCGGGGCGCCGGATCTTTATGCCCTCGGCGACCGGTAATGCGCGGCCGTGCAACGCATGAAACCCGTAGGTGCCCATGTAGTGTGGCAGACGTGACGAGCAACCGATTCCCGACACGAATACGGTCTTCTCCGGGGCGAGTTGTTCCTCGGCACAGAGCTTTTGTACCGCAGTGAGAATCGCGTTGTTGCCGCAGCGATGGCACCAACGTGAGTCGACACCCTCAAAGTCGTCTAAAGAATAGGCCTCGTCATCGAGGTCGGAGACGCTCGGAGATAGTACCTTGATAGGATCGAACACGAATCACCCCTTTGTCAGTTTGTTACGAATTGCCTGGGCTACGGACCGTGGTTTCAGCGGCTGTCCCTGCACTTCGGTCCAGCAATCCACATCCACCAAATAACGCGCCCGCAATAACCATGCGAGACTGGAGTAGCGGCGATTTTCGACGTCGATCAATTCGTCATCGACCCGGTCCCCCCAGTTCATTTCCACGGTCATAACCTGTCGATAGCGTTTCATGATGTCGCCGATTCCCGACGCCATTGGCTGCAGATAGGTCAGATGCAGGGACGCCACCGCCGGTCCTTCTGCGCGCACCTGCTCCACCGCCTCCTCGATGACGCCTTTGGTACTGCCCCACCCGACCACCAGCAGGTCTCCGTCCGCATCGCCGCACACCTCCGGCACAGTGAGGGTCTTTTGGAACGCCGCGAGCTTGAGACTGCGGTGCCGGAGTCCCTCCTCGTTAGTCGCCGGATCGTAGGCCACCCGGCTCTTACGATCATGGGCCAACCCGGTGAGCGTATGCATGCCGCCCGGTTGGCCCGGCGTGAAACGGCGGTGGAGACCGGTCGTGCGATCCCAGTCGTAGGGCGCCTCGCCCTCGGGGATCGCACTCTGATCGACGGGAGCCGCAAACCAGTCTTTTCGCAATCGCGGCCGTGCGAACGGCTGCTGCGCGGTGGCGAGATTGGCATCCGTCAGCAACACCACCGGGAGATTAAAGGCCTCGGCGATCTTTCGTGCGGTGATCGGCAGATAAAAACAATCCTCAATGGTCGCGGCCGCCAACACCACCCGCGGTGCATCACCGTGGGTACCAAAGATCGCCTGCAGTAGATCGCCTTGCTCCACCTTGGTCGGCAGGCCGGTGCTCGGTCCGCCGCGCTGGACATTGACAATAACCAACGGGATCTCGGCCATGGCCGCGAGCCCGATAAGTTCCTGCTTGAGGGCCATACCCGGGCCCGAGGTAATGGTCACCGCGCACTTGCCCGCGTAGGAGGCACCGATGGCGAATCCGCATGCGGCAATTTCATCTTCCGCTTGGTGCACCAACCCACCCACGTTCTCGAATACCT
>CALZGZ010000382.1 GCA_945787105.1 uncultured Gammaproteobacteria bacterium | reverse complement strand
TCGTAACGTAAACGTTCGTTTATGTGACATCTGGAAAAGGCAGCTCTCGTGCTGCCTGTGGCGTAACGTATCCTGTCATATAAACAAAGTAACGCAAAGGATTGTGGTTTCAGGAAGTGTGACAAGCCTTTATTATTCTTATGGTGGACCGTTTCAAAGAGCCCTCAGTTCGTTCTCGGTGTACCGGAAGTATCTTGTCCCAACGTATTCGACACGCCAAGAATTATGGAGATAAAGATCGTTATTGGGACCACCTCCCCTGCTCCGCGTTTAACGCGATGCCACGGTGCCCGATGCCGTTCGTATAGCATTAATCGTCTGCAAGCCGCGCTCCCGTGCGCTGTTTATGTTTGTCGCTCAATCGATATATCAGCGTCGGGGTCGGGTGCATCAGCCCGGGTGCCCGAGTACGGCGTCCTCTAGCAATTCCGCGATAATCTCTGGCTTACCACGCTCCAGCAATTCTTTGGGCCGTAACTTGTCGAGGTCTGGATTGGGCGCATTCAACCAGATACGGGCTTTGTGCGCGGAGCCAAACAGTGACAACAAGACCGAGGCAATACGAACGAAGACGGTGAGCGGTTTCTGCAGCCTCTCCGCGTCGGGGGTCTTATGGACTGTCTGGGGACTGCGCCCGAGAATCCTCGCTAATCGGGCGAGTGGCAGGCCGAAAAACGTCGCGATCCGTCCCGCGTCAATGCGACCGGATTGCGGGTGGAACAATTCGGCGGGGGGCTCCCCAGGCCGGCCTTCATGCCCCTCCCCTGCCTGTTTCACCAACCTGCGTAGACTTTCCACATCGCAGCTGGCAACGTCGGTGATTAGTATCGGCACCGTGGGCACGCGCTCGCGGACGAGTTGAATACTGGCTGCCAGACCGGACACCGCGGGCATGGCAATATCGATGAGAACGAGGTCGGGATGCGTTTCCTTCAGCCGTTTGGGTAGGGTGCTACGTTTGGCCACGGCTTTCAGGTCGAGGTGGACCTTCTTCAGGCGCGGGCGTAACTTTCGAAGTGTCTTTTCGTTGCACAGGGCAAGTACAGTAGCCATTTGTTTTCAACTTAATATCAACCTCTATTCAACCAACTTACCGGTAGTCGAATGATGGCGCAACTCGTCCGATGAATGCCAGATAGTGTCCATGCCCCCGGTTATGTGCCACCGGTCACATCGATAAATGTGCCGGTCGAATACGCGGCCTCATCGGAGAGTAACCACAAAATCGCATGCGCCACCTCGTGCGCGTGCCCGCCCCGCTGCATGGGCACGTTCTGCTTGACCCGCTCCACCCGTTCGGGTTCTCCACCGCTGGCGTGGATGTCGGTGTAAATAACACCGGGCCGTACCGCGTTGACGCGGATGCCCTCCGTTGCGACTTCCCGGGCCAGACCGATAGTCAACGTATCGACCGCCCCCTTCGAGGCCGCGTAATCGACGTACTCGCCAGGAGAACCCAGGCGCGCCGCTCGCGATGACACGTTCACGATTGCCCCGCCGGCACCCCCGTATCGCGTCGACATGCGCCGCACCGCCTCGCGGGCGCACAGGAAACAGCCGCTGATATTGGTGGCGAAAATCCGCGCCAGCCGGTCGCCATCCATCTCATCCACCCGCATCTGCGGTGCCAAAATGCCGGCATTGTTGACCAGCGCGGTGAGGGTTCCGAGTTCGCGGTCCACGACTTCGAACAATCGGACCACATCGGGCTCGCAGGCCACATCAGCCGCTACCGCGATGGCGGTGCCGCCGGCGTCCTCGATGCGTTGCACCACTGCGTCGGCAGCCGCTTGGTTCCGGTGATAGTTGATACACACCGCGTAACCGTTGTGTGCCGCGAGCTGCGCGGTGGCCGCACCGATGCCGCGGCTCGCGCCGGTCACCACAATCACTTTATCCAATGGGTATGCCCTCTAGCGGTCACGGTCGGATTTTTCGTTGGTTGGCACAATTCACCGAAAATACGCCTTGGTATTGTCATGCACCCCTGGGTCTTGCAGCAACGCCTCGATACGCCACCATTTCGCCTCTGCGTGTTGCGCATCCAGCACCAGCGGTGTGTGTTCGGGCAGAGGGTATTCATACGCCAACACGATGTAGTGGGTGCTGATCTCCGGCACGCCGAGAAAATTCTCATCGTAGAGATGTTCGAACACACCGCGGAATCGCGCCCGATCGAAGTTGACCGAGAGCCCCAGCTCAGCTTGGGCGACACGTTCGACTGCGTCCCGTATCGACTCATTTTTGGTGATAACACCCCCGGGGGCGAACCAGTAGCCCCGACAGGGACGATTGACGCGCCGCCCCAAGATCACTTCCCCCGCGCCGTGGCTCATCAGTAAGTCAACCGAAACCAGCGGCGTCGCGTCGACAATTCTCAGGAATGCGCGTTGTTCGATCATGGTGTGAACCCAGTGTTAATCAGCAACATAGCAGCTTTGATTACCAAAAGCTGTGGTGGATCGATTTTGCCAGGTTGCCCGCGAGTCGAAGAATGTTGGCCGTGTCCGCGGAAATTTCTTGGATTTCGCACTGGACTCTCAATCACGCTACGTGTCACAACGGATCTTGGGGCGCGGTCTGGCCGGCCACTGGTTTCATTGGTCGGCCGTCACCCGGCGATAGGCGACGCGGCCGTGCCATGGTATGTTTGTGATCGAGGGTCGATGACAAAGTGCTCATTGACCACCCCGTCGCACAACCATCACACACGCAAACTGGCCCAGTTCAATGCCCGATGACGATTATCTCACCGCTGAGTTTTCTTTGGATGCCACGGTCATTTATCTCAACCATGCCGGAATATGCCCGCTCCCCAAGCGCAGCGCGGATGCGATCCGGCGCTTTGCGCACGAGTGCGAAACCCAAGGAGCGCGTGATTATCCGCGCTGGATGGCCATGGAGAGCCGTGTGCGCGAGCAGCTGGCGCAACTGATCCATGCGCCCGCCCCCGACGATATTGCGCTGCTGAAGAACACCTCCGAAGGTTTGTCGACGGTCGCCTACGGGTTTCCCTGGCAACCGGGAGACAACGTGATTATCAGCGACGAGGAATTCCCCTCGAACCGCATTGTGTGGGAGTCGTTGCGTCACCGTGGGGTGTCGGTGCGCGAGGTGTCGCTCACCCAGACCGAAGCGCCCGAAGATGCACTGATCGCCGCCGCCGATGCGCGTACGCGGATGATCGCGATCAGCGCGGTGCAGTTCGCCAGCGGGTTGCGGCTCGATCTGGTGAAGCTCGGCGGCGTGTGTCATGCGCGCGAGATCGCCCTGTGCGTGGACGCCATTCAGGCCGTCGGCGCGCTGCAAGTGGACGTACAGGCCGCGCATATCGATTTTCTCGCCGCAGACGCGCATAAATGGTTATTGGGCCCGGAGGGGATTGCGGTATTTTATTGTGCGCCGCGATGGCGCGAACGGTTGGCACTGCATCAGTTCGGCTGGCATATGCGCGAGAACTTCAGCGACTATGACGCGCGGGACTGGCGCCCGGCGCCGTCTGCACGCCGCTTCGAATGCGGCAGCCCCAACATGCTCGGCATCCACGCATTATCCGCGACGTTGGATCTGTTTGCGGAAATCGGCATGCAGACCGTTGAGCGGCGGGTACTCGCGCACGCCGAGTACCTGTTCGATGCGATCCAGGCACGCCAGGACCTGGTGTGCACTACTAGTTTAAAAACAGGACGTTACGCAGGTATTCTTATATTCCGCTCGAAGTCTTTGTCGGCCGATGAGGCGGTGAAACAGCTACGCACCCAAGGCATCATCTGCGCATCCCGTGGTGGTGGCATACGCTTTTCGCCCCACTTTTATACGCCCCGCGCACAGTTGGACCGGGCGTTGGCGGCGATTCCCGGCTAATCCGCAACGGGCGCCAAACTAAGGTGTGCGTCCGCAAGCCGCCCGCGGCTGCCTGTGCTGCGCGACGTCGCAGTGCTCGTCCCCGCCTTGCCCCCGCACGGCCGGGGACCGGACCTCACCCGGTTGAAGTCTTCACCCAGGTCGAACACGGTGAGATTCCTCACTGCGTTCGGAATGACAGGAGAAAAGGTCGGTGATGTCTGGTACCCGAAGCGCCGCTCATCCTGGCGCTGGCTCGGTCTTGGACGCCTGCACTTGCGCGTCACTCACCCCCTGGCTGCGGCGCGGCATGTCGTGCCAGCGCGACGCCTGTCCGGGCACAGCAGGGGGCTCGTCCCCGCCTTGTCGCCGCAAAGCAGGGGGTCCCGCGGCCCAATGTCGTCGCCATCATCAAGAATCCTTGGTGCAGTGTGCGCGTGAGGAGCCTTTCCGTCGGCTGCGCTCAGGACAGGCTCTGGTTGCACTCCTGAGGATGGCAATAACCGAGCTGTCATTCTGAGTCCGCAGAGCGAGTGAAGAATCTTACACCGCGTTGGGCACGAAGGTGGCCCGCTTCAAACGTGGCTCGCGCCATCATCAGGCATGGTCGACGGATTCCCCTCGCCGGTGCGCATGCGTAAACAACGCGAAAAAGTTGTCGGTCGTGGCGGCGGCCAGCTCC
>CALZGZ010000381.1 GCA_945787105.1 uncultured Gammaproteobacteria bacterium | reverse complement strand
TTATCCAATCTGATCCTATTTTGCGAAGCTTCACTGCGTCGTGCGCTGCGGGAATACGTCGCGCACCATCACACCGAACGCAATCATCAAGGCAAAGGCAATGTCTTGCTGTTCCCTTCCATCCCCAAAGAACACTGTGACGGCATAATCCATTGTCGGGAACGATTAGGTGGGTTGCTAAAATATTACTGCCGTGAGGCCGCATGAGTTTTTGTCGAGTAGACTGGGGACTCCCAATGCTGCAGGCAGAGGTTTGTATTCTCTGTTGCCACCTGGTTTACCGGTGGTGCCACAATATCTCCGCCATACATCGGTTGCTCCCCAGCCCCTCACAGAACCGGACAAGCGGCTTGCCCACATCCGGCTCTTCACTCATACGTTCGGTCTCGGGCTAAACGGGTTCATATCGACGCGGATGCGAGGAGTCGGCCAGCCAACATACTGTAAAGCATGGCGGAAGCCTTCCCAGGTATACGACTTGCGTTGGCTGCGTCTATTGAGCCACTTGAACAGCGCACGGGTTATCAGATGCATGTAACGATGACACTCATCTGAGTTGTCCGTAATCGCATAGTAGTTAAAGTGTCCATTGACACGTGCCTTAGCCCGCCGGAGCAACTCTCCGGTGCGCAGCAAGTTGCGATACCTCCGTATCCAGTCGGTAAACCGAGCCAGTGACTGTCGTAGTTTCTTGCGCGACGTTTTTCGTTTCACCTTGAATGATCCGTATCGGGTTTTGCCGCAGTAGAAAGTCATACCGAGGAAATCGAATTCCTTCGGCTTTGCACCTCTCCTGTACGCATTGGCCCGAGCATAACGGCCAAATTCTAGGTAACGTGTCTTCTCGTCGGCAAGTTCCAGCTGAAACTTCTCCATACGTTCGCCCAGCCAGGTTCGAAACCGCTCCGCATCGGATCGAACTTCGAAACAGGCCAGAAAATCATCGGCAAATCGGAACAAGTACGCCTCGCCCCGACAACACCGATGTACCCAACGCTGGAACCACAGATCCAGCACGTAGTGGAGATAAATATTCGATAGGAGTGGAGAAAGAATCGAACCCTGTGGGGTCCCGACTTCTCCAGGGTGTACCAGTCCGTCTTCCAGGATCCCGGCTTTCAGCATCCGGGTGATCAGGCGAAGAACTCGCTGGTCTCCTATCCTCTGCTGGAGGAACTTCAACAACCATGCGTGATTGACGCGATCGAAAAAACCACGTATGTCGGCTTCTACGATGTGATTAACACGCTTCTGCTGGATGGTTTTTCCCAACGCATCAAGGCAGTCATGGGGACTCCTTCGGGGACGATAACCGTAGCTACAGTCTTCGAACATCGATTCGAAAATGGGTTCCAACACACGCTTTGTGGCCAGTTCCACTATCTTATCTTCGAAGCTGCTGATCCCCAGCGGGCGACCCTGCTCACTGCCCGGCTTCGGAATGTAACTCCGTCGCTTCGGTTGTGGACGATATCCCATCCGTCTCAGACGGGCTGACAAATCCTGTAGATTTGCCTCCAGATCTTCCGCATACATCGACTTCGTGACGTGATCAATTCCCGACGCCTTATCGGCGTCGATAGCGTGATAACTTTCCCGAAGACTATCGATATCCGCGATATGGTGATACAGGGACGTAAACACCAGATCTGGCTGCGCTTTCGCCTTTACACCTATCCGTGATCGGTTTGTGCTCACAGTACTCTCACGCCTTGTATCGTGGCTGTGTTTCTCTTCTCACGGGTGTTTGAGTGCGGGAACTTTCACTCCGCGGGGATTAGCCGCTTCATCGCTAAACCAGTTCCCGTCCCATTACAAGAAGGTCATCTGAACATCTTCTATCACGTTGCATGTTCATACTCGGGATCCTTCCCAAGAACCGCCCTGTATGCCAGGGTTGCTCCACTATCGTCGTTGGCTCGATGCTGTCTAAGACCCCGGGGGCTCGATAGCCGCTCTCCTGTTGCGCGGACGCTCGCGTGGCCTGCTCGTTAGGTCAAAACGATCGGCAGTCTCCCAAACTTTCCCGATCTCGGGGCTACGTTTCAGATTCAGGGCACACACCCTTCACCTCGCTCAACTCTCGCTGTAATTCCAGCGATACCGGGCGGCTGGATCGACCTTACCCGGAAAGGCTTCGATTTGCTTGCTACCGCATATCACTTCCTCTTCAATAATGGCTCAGAGCCTGGTTAACTGACCACACGGGGACACACCACGATTCACCGACCCTGCGGCGTAAACCAGCCCCGTTTTTCGTGTAGCAAAGACAGCGGATGTTATTTCGGTTCGAAGTAATGAAAGATCCCACTCCACGGAGTCTTTCTCATGCCTTAACCCTCTCATGGAATTTAGCATGATCGCTCCGCAGTAAATCTGTAGGAAAAGATCGTTAATCCTGAGTCTCCTTCCCGTGTCTCAAAATTCAAAATTCGTTATGAAGGAAATAATCTTGCCGATCGAAAAAATTCGGACTTTGTCAACAGAATTGGCCGACTGCGGACCAACAGGTTTGGACTCTATTAGACGATATCTGTCTGGTTACGTGTGAGTCAGCGCACCTCAAGAGGATTGTTTTTGATTCACGGGCGGGTTTTCCTTGTTTTGATATTGCTCCAGCGCCTCGCGAACGGTGGATAATATATTTTCCAACGCCGGCAAAAGATTTTCTTGCCCCTGCCTTGCCAGATCCTTGCCGAGTTCAGACAAATCATCCTTCAACGTCTGATACTGCTGTTGCAAGTGCTCAGTGGTTTCCTTCGATTCATTTTCCAGCGAACCGAGCAAAGATTCCAACTCGCGCCGCGCTTGGTCCGAGGATCGACCTACCGCTTGTTCCAATCCTGCAAGGTCTTGTTGCAGTTGGTTTTTCTGTTGCTCCCACTCGGGACTCGAAAAGTACGCCTGCAAAGAACTAAGTGCTTCGCCGACCTGTTTATTGGTTTGGTCTAGCGTCTCTCCGGCACGCCATGCCAAAAGCTCCACACTCGAATCGATGGCGAGCAATTCATGGCCCGAATCAAGTGGGCTGGAGCCGGTGGTCGAATTATAGATTTCCACCACTTGGGTCGAGTCCTGTGTTACGACGATCGCCGCAGCATTGCTCCGCAAGCTTATTACTTTGTCTGGATCCAGCGCCAAGACTGCTTTTGTCCTTTGATCGATATGCTCGAGCTTGGCGACCTTCCCGATCTGCTCACCGTCCAGCATTACTGCGTCGCCCTTATCTAGCCCGGGCACAGCGGTGAAGGACACCACCACATCCAAACTGCGCGAGCACGCAGCAAGTCCAATCGCAGATATGCTAACAAGAATACGTAACGCAATGGCCGTTCACAAAGATGACGTGAGCTTGCCCCACAGCAGCGTAAAAGAATCAGTAGCAAAAATTCTAAAAGACAATGGTTATATTTCTGATATAGATGTAAAAAAAGTATTTTGCAAACATTCATATTCACCCCACCACTGGCAAGATGGAATCCGCAAGCAAGCGAACCATACCAAAACCACCTTTATTGTAGTGGATTACGATGATGGATTTACTATACATGTAGCACGTCAGCGTTTTAGTAAATATAATCATATCATTATCACTTCTAAAAGCCACCAGATTGTTAAGCCA
>CALZGZ010000380.1 GCA_945787105.1 uncultured Gammaproteobacteria bacterium | reverse complement strand
CATCGACCAACAGATGCACCGGACCGACCGGCACCTGCTCGATGGTGAACTGGCCCTCGGCGTCGGTGACCGCCTGGCGGGTGGTGCCGTCGATGCGTACGGTGACATTGGGAATCGGTTGATCCTGGTTGTCGAGCACGACACCCGAGAGCTTGGTCTGGCCGGGATCGCCGGGGATCAGCCCGCTGGCGGTGAATCCGGCGCTGAAGTTGCTGCCGAGGATGGTCGCGCTGACGCGATGCACGTCCAGGCCCTCTTCCGGCCCCAGGGTCAGATGTGCGCTGGCGCGGCCGTCCGAATCGGTGGATACCTGGTAGACCGCCTCGCCGTTTTGGAACTGACCGCCGCCCTGGGTCACCTGGAATTCGACTAGCGTGCCGGCGATCAGGTTGGCGCCTTCATCGGTGACCGCAACCACAAACGGCGAACCGAGCGGCATGCGCACCGCGCCGCGCTGGTTGTTTCCCGCAATCACATTGACCTTGTCGCCCGGATTGGCGTTGGCCGAGGCGGAGAACAACACCTCGCCGGCGAAGCCGGTGGCGGAGGCCCGCACGCGATGATTACCGGTGCCGGCGCGCGCGCCGACTTGAAAGTCAACGCTGGCACGGCCTTGCGTGTCGGTATTGATCACCACCGCCTGGCGGGTCGCCGCCAGGGTGTTCTGCGGCGGCGTATCGTCGAACTGGCCGTCGCCCTGGATGACACGGAACACCACCGGTTTTCCGGCCACCGGTTGGTCCGCGCCGTCGTTGAGCTGGACCACCAACGCTTGCGCCAGCGGGCTCAAGATCGGGGCGCTCTGGTCTTGTCCCGATACCAACGCAATCGTCGGACTGGCGGGCGGCGGCGGCACGTAGGCGATCTCGATCTGCTCCTGCGCGGTATTGCCCACCGCATCGGAGGCGCTGATCGTGAGGGTGTTGATGCCTTCCTGCAGCGGGACGTTCTTGGCCAGATAGGTGCGATTGGATACGGTCGCGACGATGCCGTTGACGGTGACGTTGGCCTGGTTCTCGGCCACGGTGCCGCGCACGATGTCATTGACCAGACCGCTGACATCCACACTCGGGGTTGTCACCGTGATCCCGGGTTCGGGGGCGGCGACGGTGATGTACGGCGGCGTGGTGTCCAGCGAGACGACAATGGAAGCGGTGGCTTCATCGCCGGCAACATCGACCGCGCGCGCGACGATGGTGTTCAATCCTTCCTCGAGCGACACGTTCGCGCTCCAGCCGCCGCCACCGTGAGACACCGGCGCACCGTTGACGGTCAACGTCGCCTGGGGATCGTCCAAGGTGCCGGTGACGGTAATCGGGGTCGCGCCGACGGTGGCGAGGGTGGCCGGCGAGGCGATGACGACCACCGGCACCTTCCAGCGCGCTGGATCATCGGGAAACACGTCTTCGTTGTTGGCGACGCCATCGCCGTCACGGTCGGCATCGGCATTGTTACCGACGCCATCGCCGTCCAGGTCCGCCCACTCGGTGGGATCGTCGGGAAATACGTCCTGGGTGTTGTCGATGCTGTCGCCGTCGCGGTCCGGATCGCTGTTGTCGCCGATGCCGTCGCCGTCCAGATCGGCGGTCTCGGTCGGATCGTTCGGATACACGTCGGCAGTGTTGTCGATGCCGTCGCCGTCACGGTCCGGGTCACTGTTGTCGCCAATGCCGTCGCCGTCCAGGTCCGCCCATTCGCTTGAATCCTCGGGAAACACGTCCTGACCGTTCGCGATGCCATCGCCGTCGCGATCCGGATCGCTGTTGTCGCCCGTTCCGTCACCGTCAAGATCCGCCCACTCGGCCGGGTCGTTGGGAAACACGTCTTGATCGTTGTTGACACCGTCGCCGTCCTTGTCGGGGTCGGCGTTATCGCCGATGCCGTCGCCGTCCAGATCGCTGGACTCGTTGGGGTCTTCAGGGAACGCGTCCTGATCGTTATTGACCCCGTCGCCGTCCTTGTCCGGATCGCTGTTGTCGCCGATACCGTCCCCATCCAAATCGGCCCATTCGTTGGGATCGGTGGGGAACACATCGACATCATCGGCGTAGCCATCGCCGTCGGTGTCGAGTTTGACGATGACGCTCGCCGGTGCCGACTCATTGCCAATGAAGTCCTTCACGGTTACGGATAGGGTCAATTCGATATCGGCAAACGGCGTATCGGGAATGCAGGTCGCGTTATCGGCGGTCGCCGGATCGCAGGTGACGGCGACCAGATTGCCGTTCACCGTCAATACGATGCTGCCGGGATCGACCCCGGTCCCAATGTCCGAATAGGTCAACTCGATCGCGGATTGCGGCGACACCAATGCGCCCGCGGTGGGACTGGTGATCTGCACCTCGGGTGGGATCGCATCCTCGACATGGGCCAGCGCGCGAATATTTGTAGCGCGGGTCACCTGGTGCAACTGGCTCCCGTCCGCGCCGATATGGACGACGTCGTTATCACTCGCCAGCCACACCGTCTCGCCGGTGCTGTCGGCGACGATGTCGGTGACGCCCTCTAAGTCCTCGTCCAAGGATACCGACAACAGCAGCGCTCCCACCGCGGAGTATCGCCGCAGTTTCTCGTCCGTCACCACCCAAGCGCCCCCCGCGCCGTCGACCGCCAGGCCCTTGAGTTCGTCCAGTGACCGGCTGAGTTGCAGACCGCCGGCAACATCGTAACGGCGCAATCCATTTTCTTCTTCTGCCAAGGCAACCCACAGCTCACCGGTGGTCCGTGTGGTCGCCAAATCGATTGCTACCGCGTCTTCGTCGCCCAATGCAATGGTAAAAACTACCAAGCCATTGGCGTCCAAGGCAGTGAGCATGTCCCTCGTACCCACCCACAAACGGCGCTCGTTGCGGTCAAATGCAAGTGCGGATATCGACTTAGCCATGGTCGATGAACTCAACACCGTCCCATCCGCCGCCACGTGATACAAAGTTTTCCCGCTCCCGATCCAGACCGTACCGGTGGCGATATCCACGGCCATCACCCCACCCTCCGCGCCCTCCTCTTCCTCGGAATCTCCGTCCTCGCCGCCGCCGGCGGGTATAATCGCGTAGTCGCCCCAGTAGGTCCCGTCAAAACCATACGCAAACAGCCGCCCGTCTTTATCCAACGCCCACACCGTGTTGCGCACTTCGTCCAAATCCAGTGCCCGCACACCAGATAATGCGGAGATTTGCAGCAGGATCTGCCCGGTCGCCGAGTCAACCTTGATCACCGCGGAATTGTCGGCGGCCCAAAGACTATTAACACCCGCCTGCGCCCAAGCAGGTTGGGTGGCAAACGAAGACAGGCACAGCAAGAAAAGCAGATAATAGGGCGTGCGCCGCCTACGGGAGAAAAGGGCACTGACGCTGGCGGCGGTCACGGACGATGCACCACGTGAACACAGCGCGATGAGGGTGGATGGAAACGAAGAGAATGAGCGACAACAGGAAGCCAAGACCGGTATACCGGCAATAGAAAAGCGATCGTCTCCCTCTCCCCGTGTGTTGCCACTTATTTTTTGCGCTGTTGGGTTGGGTTTTATATTTATAGGAGTACTTTAAAATTCCATTTTTTGAATACTCTTTTACGACGTCCCAAATTCTCAAATACTTTAGAGTTATCCTAGGGAATCGTCAACTCCCGTTGCAAAGCGGCGTTGATGACGCTCATCTGTCACCTTAGAAACTTCGGGTAGTCTATTGTCACACCAAACAATTAAGGTAGTTTGCTCTCGCACCGGGTCACACCATGGTCAGGCCCGCTAGCAACACAACCCCTTCGTCTCAACATCCGCATAACAAGCGTGGTTTTAATGCATCGGCGACGTGGCTGGCACTGCTCGCCGTAGGGATTCTCGCCGGCCTTGTATTCACGCACCCCAGTGAGCGCCGAACGCTCGGCGAGCTGCGCGCGCACCATATGGACACACCAAACCCAACCGTATCCTCACCACTGCTAATCGTCCCGGTGTTTGCGGACCGCACCTTACAAGCCGGACTGTGGAACGCCCATGCGCAACGCAGCGGGCGGATCGCGGGGCTCGATGAAGCGCTGGGCGCCGGGGCCTGTGTGCTGGATTACGACAACGACGGATGGATGGATTTGTTCGTTATCGGCGGCACTGGGGAGCGGCGCTATTACGGCAAAAAGCAGTGGTGGCACGCGAGCCGCGGAAACCGCTTGTATCGCAATCTGGGCGCGAATCGGTTTACGGACGTGACCGATAAGGCCAAGCTGGACACTAAATATACGGGCATGGGGTGCGTGGCGGCGGATTTTGACAACGACGGGGACACCGATCTGTATGTCACCAACCTCGGGCCCAATGAGCTGCATGCCAACAACGGCGACGCCACGTTCCAAACGGCTGCCGCGGCGTCGGGCACCGAGGGCGATGCGCGCGAGTGGTCGCTGTCCGCCGCGGTGGCGGACTACGACCGCGACGGGCGCTTGGATTTGTACGTGACCAATTACGTTAGCTATCGACGCGGCGCGGCCACACGCGAGGACGACGCCGGGTTCCGCAACATCATCAAGCGCGAGCTGCAACCGCAGTTTTTTGACAGCCAGTCGAACCGCTTGTATCGCAATCTGGGTGGGCTGCGAT
>CALZGZ010000379.1 GCA_945787105.1 uncultured Gammaproteobacteria bacterium | reverse complement strand
CGAAGCAGGGCCTGGCCGACGAACTGGGGCGCATACGTGATCGGAGTACCGCCCAACGCCAGCAACTCGAGCAGCTGGGGGCGGACCAGGAGCAGCGAACACGGGAGCTCGATACGGCACGAACTCAAATCGCCAACCTCGAGGGCGTGTTGCAACAGGAACTGACCGCTAAGCAGCGCTTGGCTGGGGACTTGGCGCGCCTGCAAGACGAACACCAAACCCAACTTCAGCGCTTTGAGCGCGCGTTGCAACAAGAACAGGCGTTGAAACTTATGTTAACCGATGAGCTGGCGCGGCTGGATGCCGAACACCAGACGCTTCGCCAGCAACTCGATGCGTTCGCTGCTGGCGAGCAGCAACGCATTGAGAAACTCGAAACTGCCCGCACCCGGGTGGTAGATCTCGAGCGAAACGTACAGCAACAACGGGTTGAGAAGCAGACCTTGGCCGACGATCTAAGACGCTTGCGCGAAGAACAGCGGACACAAAGCCATCGGCTCGCGCGACTCGATGCGACATACCAGCAAGGCATCGAACAACTCGATGCCGCCCGTGCGCAGATTTCCGAGCTTGAGCAGGCTTTGCAGCAGGAACAGACCGCGAAGCAGACCTTGGCCGCGGACCTGATGCGCTTGCGTGAAGAAAGCCAGACGCAACACCAGCGGTTCGAGCGTCTTGATGCGGTGCACACGCAAAACACCAGAGAACTCGATGCCGCTCGTACTGAGCTCGCCGAACTCGAACGGCACCGCTCGCGAGTCCGAGAACTCGAGGGTCAGCGAATTAGAACCGAGAGTAGAGACATCGCGATGAGCGAAGAGCTCGACCACCCAGGCGCGGGTCGGTCAACAGCCGCAGAGCTATTACCGAACGCGTCACTCGCCGCAACCGCACCTTCAGAGAATGCGGAATCTGTAACATTTGACGTGACCGCGGATATCGATGCCTTGATTTATGCCTGGGGTGCCGCATGGTCGGAACAGGACGTCGACGCGTACCTGGCGTTCTATGCCCAGGAATTTCGACCCGCTGGCGGCGCGACCCGTAACGCATGGGAAACGCTGCGCCGCCGCCGCTTAACGCGACCTGCCTTCATTGAGGTAAGCATCACCGACTTGGAAATAGCACTCTTAGGCCTGGGTCGCGCGCAAGCGACTTTTCGTCAAGCCTATCGCGCCGATCGCTACGAGGACAAAGTGTTAAAGACGCTCGAGTTGGTGCGCGAACGCGATCAATGGCGCATCGCGCGTGAGACGAGCCGCTAGTCCTGTTTGTTGGATGGTATACAAAGGTGCTAATGGCACATAAGCGGATAGAAAACACCCAATGACTGAATCTTTATTGCCCCTAACAAGTGGTTCTCCACAGAGTGTTGATTATATGTCGCGGATCATGCAAGCCGCGTCAGAAGACGAAATGATCGAATTGACGGCGATGTGGATTTTAAAGGAATTCGAATTCCTTTATTCCGAGCTCCGAAAAATCCCGGGTCTGGCCAAACAGGCATTTGAGAATCGGGACGCAACGACATCCCTCGTATTGAGTAAGAGCAGGCTGTCCATGTACAGCGAAAGTATAAATGAACTTGGTCCGAAGCTGAACCAAACTTTTCCGCAATTGGCTGAAGATGAACATCTTTGGGATAAGGTGGAAAAGGGTTATCTACCGCTTATCAAAGGCAGATACGAGGCCGATCTTGCATTCGCTTATCTACATTCGGTAAGACGAAAGATCTATCAAGGCGTGTGGAAGCCGGTGGAGTATGCATTTGGCGGGTCAATTGAAAAAAAGGCGATCGACAATCCTGAGGTGTGCCGCACCTTCCCCGGGGGTCCTCGGGTAACTGCCGAGACAATCGTTGATGTTCTTGGAATCCCCGGTTTTTCGACGCCCTACAAAAGTCTTGATGAGGATGCCGCTTTGGTCGCGGAACGGGCCAATCAAGTCCTGGGTTTGAACGGCGAACACACGGACTGCGTCCGAAGCATCGTGATGGTTGATGCCGGTTTTTATCGCAATCGGGGAGCGTATCTAGTGGGGCGGTTTGTCCTGGAGCGTGGCGGTATCGTGCCCTTGATCATCGCGCTTCTGAATGGCGATGGAGGTATCTATGTGGATGCGGTCCTGATCTCTGAGGCGGATACGCATAATATTTTCAGCTCCACGTTGGCCAACTTTCACGTCACCACTGAGTACTATCACGAGCTATCGGCGTTTCTGCATAGCATCATGCCGCGAAGACCTATAGGTCTTCACTATTCCACGGTTGGTTTCAATCACGTCGGTAAAGTTGCGGTAATGAATGAATTGAAAGAAGAGTTGAACGTTTCAAAACAGGTATTTAGCACGGCGGTTGGTTTTAGAGGCACCGTCACCATTGGTTTTTCGGCACCTTCGTCCTCTTACAATCTGAAAGTAATCCGCGATAAACCCACAGCACAATACAAATGGGGCAGATATGAAGGTCTTGACGCGGTATTGAAAAAGTACAAACGAGTACATGAAATCAACCGGACTGGAAGCATGTTGGATAATATTATTTACTTTAACCTAAGGTTGGAGAAAGATTTATTCGAGGTATGTTTACTCGATGAGTTGCTGAGAGAGGCCGGTCAAAGTGTTTCCTTGGAGGGTAAGTACGTCATTTTCAAAACCCTAATTGTTCAACGTAAGGTCATACCGTTGCCGGTGTTTTTTGAAACCGCTTCCGATGACGATGCAAAGACGGTAATTGTTAATCTGGGCTATTCCATCAAGAACAATATGGCGGCAAATATTTTCAACAAAGACCTCGATGCGAGAAATTATGGCGTCACCAGATTCTTGAAAGTGTATCTTTTCGATTATGACGCCCTGGAACTATTGACGGAAGTTAAGATACGAACCAATCAGGACAGGATCGACGGTGAGGAAGACATCCCCGATTGGTATTTTGAAGATGGTGTCGTCTTTCTTCCGGAAGAAATCGAATCAGGTTTGAGAATCCCGAACCGGATGTTGGGCCGGGTGTTTCGTGAAGTTCACGGAGATTTGCTCACAACACAGTACTGGGAACGCATCCAGAGTGACCTCAAAGCAGGGAAGGTGCCGCGTTTACGTATCTATCCCGAAGACCGAGAACTGGATAGAAACATAGCCGTCTCTAGTTAGTATATGACTCCATTGGATGACGGATTCGTTGCCAGTCTAGGCGGTCGGCTGCAGCCACCGCGAGTGGCACAACCGCGGGTATTCATTCGTGACCCGTGGTCGAATAACAGCATGTAATTTTTTGCACACTACGATTAGACGGCCTGTTACATCAGATATTTTGATACTGAACATTGAAAAACTAATTATTTTAAAAATATAGACATAACTAGAATGGTGCGGTGTCCAATCACGGTAATGCCTTGGTTGGGAAACGCGGCAAAACCCCGGGTATGCTTGCCCGAAAACCATCTTTATAACGTCGAGGAACAGCCATGAGAGTATGTGTTGTCGGTGCCGGTGCCATTGGCGGAATGCTGGGTGTCAAATTGGCGTTGACCGGACAGGATGTCACCTTAATCGCCCGTGGTGCGCACCTCAAGGCCATCAATGAGCATGGTCTGACGCTGGTCATGAATGATGGGATGAAGCATGTCGCGACGAACGTGAAAGCGACCGATAGTATCGAACAGGCCGGTCTGCAAGATGTTGTCATCCTGGCGGTAAAAGCGCATCAAATTGCACCTATAGCCCACCAGTTACGGGCACTGTTTGAGCCCAATACTGTCGTGGTAACCACCCAGAATGGGATTCCGTGGTGGTATTTTCAACGACATGGCGGTGAGCACGAAGGTAAACGCATTGCGGCGGTTGATCCTGACGGTGCGATAGCCGCCAACATTGAGCCCGGACGGATTATTGGCTGTATCGCCTATCCGGCGGCGGAGATCGCGGAACCGGGAGTGATTCGCCATATTGAAGGTATACGGTACCCCATCGGTGAACTCGACGGTGCCGAAACCGACCGCGCAAAGATGATATCCGAGATGTTCATTGAGGCCGGGTTCAAGTCGCCGATCCTGCCCGATATACGCTCGGAGATATGGCTCAAGGCTTGGGGAAATCTCAGCTTCAATCCGATCAGCGCATTGACCCACTCGACCCTGGTGGATATATGCCAGTATCCATTGACCCGCCATTTGGCGGAGATGATGATGACTGAGGCGCAGACTATCGCCAATAAACTTGGCGTGACCTTTCGCGTGTCCTTGGAAAAACGGATCGCAGGTGCTGAGAAAGTCGGAAAACACAAGACCTCCATGTTGCAGGATGTCGAGGTCGGTAAGGCGATTGAGACCGATGCATTGATCGGCGCGGTTGTCGAGTTGGGTGAGGTAACCGCTACCCCGGTGCCCTACATGACTGCGATCTATGCTTGCGTCAAGCTGCTTGCCAAGACCATGGAAGAGGAAGGCATTTATGTCAAAGGGCAGCCGCTTCACCCGCAAGCGTAGTCGTTGAGAACGGGTCAAGCCGCGGGAAGCGAGTCAGCTTGAGGACCTCCCCTAAGTGTTGCGCGCTTAGAAATTCAACCAAATCTGAATTTTCTAATCTGTGATAGTT
>CALZGZ010000378.1 GCA_945787105.1 uncultured Gammaproteobacteria bacterium | reverse complement strand
GCATACTGCATCAGTATCCGGGAAGCTGGCGCAGGACAGGGGCGGCTGAACGCCGGACTGGAACGAAAGTCATAGCCGTAGCTATGGCTTGAGTGAAGTTCAAGTTCAGGTGTGCCTGGACAAGCCAGACCCCGGATAGGACACCGGCCGTATACAAAACGTACCCGGGCCAAGTGGGTTAGATTCCGTATATAGAATCGGTTTTTCAATTAATTACGCCAAGGCCGGTGGCCGACTGGTGCAATATGCGGGCTAGTCGCAACACGCGTCGCTGACCCTCCAGAATGACCCCACGAATTCGAAGTGGAGGTTATCCTCGCGCTTGAAATCGGCAATCCGATTGAGCAAAACTCGATCTTGGAGCGGCCATTGGTAGGGGATGTTGACGAATGAGCTCCGACAGCATGGTCGTGCCGCTGTGTCCACATCCGCTGGTGCTACACGGTAACGACTCGACCTGCTCCAATGACAAATCGTACTCCTAGCTGATGCTCGTCGGTTATTTATCTCGCTTCCTTGTGAACTGCTTGACGTTTTCGATGTTCGGGGTGATGTTTTCTTCCCTGTCAGACGCTGTTGCTACCTGGGTGCGGTGCCAATATTTGGGTGCCCACTCCTGTATAGACAGGCTGCTGCGTTCGCCTAGCGTGTCGAAATTAGTTGTTAACCACGCCTCTGACTCTCTGCGGCCGATATCCCGCAGCGTGGTCAGGAACGACCACGCGGTATCATACTTTGTATGCATGCCGAACCGTTTCATCTCCTCGTTGGCGTGTACGAGATGAAAATAAGTACGGTGGAACCTTGGATCTGTGACGACCCCGGCTTCGATCAACCGCGTGATTTCGGCGATATGACGAATTTCGCGCATCAGATTTGAGTTGAAAGTGATCTCGTTTAGGCGTTCGGTAATTTCCTGGGCGGTAACCGGAACTTCGTCGCGGTGAGTGGGATTGATCTGAACGATCAAGATATCGTTGGCGTCGCAATCATTGACCAACGGTTCCAAGACAGGATTGCCGGTATACCCGCCATCCCAATAGTACTCACCATCTACTTCCACCGTGTGATGCAGGTACGGCAGACACGCCGATGCAAGCAAAGCGGCAACGCTGAGTTCCGTGTTGGTAAAGATCCGCAGTCGATTGGTGCGTATATTGGTGGCGGAGACAAATAGCTTGAGTTCAGAGCAGTGACGCAGGCAATCGAAATCGATGGTGTTGATCAACACATCTTTCAAAGGGTTGATATTGAACGGATTGAGCTGATACGGGGAGACGAGATGAGACAGCATGTCCAGCCACATGATCGTCGGTGGCCAAGTTGGTCCGGTGGGATTAAGTAGACTCGAGTGATATGGATTGAATGAACCATAGTTGCTCATGGTGCGCCAAAAATTCTCCAGGGCCTCGGCCGCACCGGCGCGTCCGTTTTTATGATAACCGTCCGCAAGTACCGCCGCGTTGATCGCCCCGGCGCTGGTACCGCTGATACCGTCAATCTCGATGCGTTCGTCTTCGAGTAACCTTTCGAGCACGCCCCAAGTAAAAGCCCCATGGGCGCCGCCTCCTTGGAGGGCGAGCGATATCGATTTTTCGGTCATCGGATCTTCCCTCCGGCTGTTTGGGTTAGGTTTTCCACGAATTCAGGCACGGCCCCGGCACTTGATTGGTTGGTTTGATTATCTTGTCGCTAATACACATGACATCTCCATCATGGCAGATGTGATCGCCTTGAAAATCGGGATTCTTGTACAAGCACACTACCCCCTCAGCCGAAGCCATTAATGGTATCAGCAACAATAAAGCGGCAAGCAATGCACTGAGCCTGTTTTTTAATACAATCATGATCATATATTTTCGTTTCGAACGTATATTGCCATCATAACCGGGAAGTCGAAATTGAAATTTTAAAATTTAAAAAACTTTGTATCGACAAGCTCGCGAAGCGTAGCGGGGCGGTGCATATCATCTGCAGGGGCCGGCTCTGTGGAAGCCATGCCCGATCACTGGTGGCGTTCGCCAATTGTACAACGCTGAGGAGTACTCTCGAGATGCAATCACGCAAAGATGGGAAGCGCGAATCGCGTTGGTGCAATATACGGGTTAATTATCTCCCGTAAGCTCGAATCGACACCCATACCGCGTATTGTTCACCCCGATTTGCTCGACCCGCACGATCACCCCACTGAACCGCAAGATCGCACCGTTTTGTTCCTCATGGATTTCGGCGTCAATTACGGTTCCAAGTTCAAGAACGTGATCACTCTCGAGCAGGACTCCGGTGCGACTCATGTCAACGACCACGCCTTTCGCATATCGGTTGTCGTCGTTCATACGAAAGCGTATCGGGGCACCGATGGTCAGTCGTGGAGCGTCGCGTTTCTCCGTCATCGCTTTGTTTGATCCCTGTTAGCGCGTTAAATGTGTTGCGGGATATTCACGCCACAACTGGCTGATGTCGCGAGCATGCGACTATCCGCCAAGTGCCTATAGGTGATTGGTGCGTGCAATTTGTGATTGCGTTTTCGCAAAAACCCCCTAAAACCCTAGGATACTAATTTGGACCGCTGTTTAGCTTAAGTTTAGCAGTCCAGCGGTAAAAACAAGGTCAGATTCATTGCCGTGTCACCCAGGTTGCCGTTGCGTGCTTGCAACCCTTGGACCGCGCTCACGACAAGCCCGGTCACCATGGGGCGGTGGCCGAAAACACGACAATATCTAAGAACGGACCTGCAGTGGGCGCAACCGAACCACGACGAAGGTGATTCTGAGGCACTCTGAGCGTAGCCCCAGGCAAGGGCCACAACATGTTGAATTTACGGCCATTATCCAACGGGGTAGGCGTCTGGCTGCGCGCCGAATGGCAGCAAACGTCGACCGTGCCTGTGGGTGGCACAGCAGTGGGTCAGCGTTAGGATTTGTGCCCAGATGACAGGCCGTTTAGCGACGGTATAATGAACTTATTGCAGCGGAAAATAGGGCTCAAGTCATGCCAACCTATGATTATCTGTGTCGCGCCACCGGCCGGGTGTTCGAAGTGCGTCACTCCATTCACGGCAAACTACGCAGCTGGGGCGAATTATGCACGGCCATCGGCATTGATCCCGGCGCTGTTGCGCCGAATACACCCGTCGAGCGCTTGATCAGCGGTGGAAACGTGGTCAACAGCAGCGTGCTAAGAAATCCCGAGGCACCATCCTGTGACGCCGCTGCGTCGTGCTGCGGGGGCGTATGTGGATTAAATTAACGGGTCATGCCGGTCGGTAGTCGGCGTTTGAACGATGCGTACGGGCAATTGCTTCACCACGTTGGGGCCCACCGGGTGCCGCACTCCGGCCGCACCTTGCTTGATCATCTCCGGGGCACATACGAGCTGTTGACGCAGTGGGGGAGTAACGAGGCGACGTGCGTTGCCGGTTTGTTTCACAGCGTCTATGGAACAAAAACATTTGCGCATTCGTTGCTCGACCACAGCCAACGAGGCTATGTGCGCAGCTTGATTGGTGCTGAAGCGGAGCAGTTGGTTTTCTTGTTCAGCATAACCGACCGTGATAGTTTTTTTGAGAATATCGGCGCCGAAGATGTATCACTACTGAACAACGTCGACGGCGAGTTGGTCGCAGTGTTGCCGCAGACCCTGAGCGCTTTAGTCGCGATCGAAGTCGCCAATACCGTAGAACAAATTCCACATAAAAAACGGATCTCTCGCAAGGTAATGGACATCTACACACGGCAATACAAAGCAGCCAAACCGGTAATCTCTGATAAGGCCTTCAGGCAATGTGTGCATGTGTTTGAAAACTATCTTGCGGATGTGGGTTGGGGTGATTACCGGCTTTGATGTGATTTCCAAGCCGTGCGTGCGTAGATCCAGATAAGTTATTTGTTGACATAGAGGAGTTTGAGATGAAGTACGGTGCATTTGCGGTTATCGCCATTGTATTTGTGAGCACTGCGTTGTCGCACGCTGCCGAGGAACCGCCGGCGACGATCCCGATCCAGCGGCTGAGCCTGGACATGGCGGCAAAAGCCGCGATGGCCACGATCCAGGCCTGTCGGCAAAAGGGCATGAACATTACGGTGGCGCTGGTGGACCGAGGTGGTCGGCAACAGGTGGTGTTGCGTGACACGCTTGCGATGCCGCTCACCATAGACGTCGCACAGCAAAAAGCCTATGCGGCGATGAATTTCAATTCACCAACCTCGCTGCTCGAAAACCGATTCACCTCGCCGTTTTCTCCCGGCAAGATAGAGGGGATTATATTGTCCGCCGGCGGCTTGCCGATAGCCGCCGGCGGAACCATCATCGGTGGTATTGGTGTCAGCGGTGCACCGTCCGGTAAAACGGATGAGGAATGTGCCAGCGCCGGCCTGGAGGCGATTACCGCGGAGCTTGAGATGTCCCTGTAGTATTGTTATTTATGTTCAGCGTTTGTTCAGACGCGGTTCAGCACTGGTTCATGGCCGGTACGCTAAGGTTGCGCGTAACCCAATCACTTATGGGCTACCTCAATGAAACCTTGGAAAGGAGACGGTCATGAAAAAGTACGTATTACGATTCGTCCTGCCGCTTATCGGCATCACATTGTTGAGCATGGGGCAGGCCCAGGCTCGGCAGTCCTATCATCCACATCACCCGGGTGTGGTGCACGCGGCTTATCAATTCGAAAAGTCCGCGCAACACATGCATCGTTACCTTTACCATACCCTGGGCCGCGCTTATCTGGCCAAATCGGCGCGCCAGCTCACCCGTGCCGCGAAACATTACCGACGCGTTCTCGAACGCCGCGAGCCGTACCGGTACCAGCAACGACAGTTCGAAGAACTGGCTGCTCGGTTTCATGATTTTCGCAGCGAATACCGACATGCCTATGTTCCAGAGTCGCGCCGCACTTACCAAGCGATACGCCGGTTGAACGGGTCGTTTCGGGATCTCAGAAATGAAACCCGCCACGCCCGTCACCACCGAGACCGGTATCGGAGCCATGGCAGCTACCGCCGTGACCATCAGCGGTGGCCGAGCAGTGATGTAGCGGTGCTGGAGGATTCACCCTAACCGACTGGAATCGGCGCACTTGAGTGAGGGGCCGGTATCTGTTACCGGCCCTTCTTGTATGAGCTTCGTGAGACGACGTACCGCACGCTAGCTTGCTGAGTCAGACTCCGTATCTTCGTAAGGTGACGACGACAGGCGGACGTGCCAGTTTCTTGCTGATGCCACACGTTCAGACCCTTAACTTCGCTGGCGGTGTCGGGTCCAAAAACTTGCATGTCCACCTTCCTAACGCGCTACATGACGCCGGCACCACGACAATCCCGGCTTGATCATATTTGGAACACGATTCGCAGACACTATGCTATAACTGCCGCCATTGTCTGTGCTCTGACTCTATGACCAATCAGCACAAAGCTTACTTATTCGCCGCGATGACGGTGTTGTTGTGGTCGACCGTCGCTTCCGCGTTCAAGCTGTCACTTCGTTATATGGATCCCATCCAGCTTTTGTTTTTTGCAAACCTGGTGTCGGTGACTACTTTATTTGCGATCTTGCTCATCCAAAAAAAGCTCTACTTATTGCGCACTTATTCGCGGCGCGATCTGATGCATTCGGCGATCCTGGGGATTTTGAATCCATTCTTGTACTACCTGGTGCTGTTCAAGGCCTACGATCTGTTGCCGGCTCAGGAGGCGCAACCCTTGAATTACACTTGGGCGATAACGCTCACTTTACTGTCCATCCCCTTACTCAAGCAACGCATCGCCACCAGGCAGTTTCTAGCCATCTTGATAAGTTACCTAGGCGTCGTCATTATTTCCACCCGTGGTGACTTGTTGTCGCTGCGGTTCAGCAACGCAACCGGGGTGGCACTTGCCCTGGGCAGTACCGTGATTTGGGCGCTGTACTGGATTTACAATACCAAGGATCAAAAAGACCCGGTGGCAAGCTTGTTCCTGAATTTTGCATTTGGCTTACCATTAGTATTCATTGCGGTGGTTGTGCTGTCAGAGCTTCACATCGAGCATACCGTGGGATTGGTTGGCGCGGCATATGTGGGATTGTTCGAGATGAGTATAGCGTTCGTGCTGTGGCTCAACGCGCTGCGTCTGGCGCGCACTACGGCCAGTGTGGCGAACCTCATATTCTTCTCTCCGTTTTTGTCGTTGATGTTTATTCATTTTCTTGTGGGGGAGAAAATCCTGGCATCGACTCTGGTGGGACTGATGTTTATCGTGGCGGGAAATATATTGCAGCAATTCGGTAAAAAGCCCATACAATCGGCGGCAGTCGTGGATTGATACCGGTGACTAACCGAAACGGTAGGATACATGAAACTGAGTGTCGAGGAATTCAATAACTGGGCGAACAAGAGCATTACCCTGCTGGGTATGTCCGGCGTAGGCAAGACGCACCTGTCAACCGTTTTGCGCCGGCACGACTGGTTTCACTACTCGGGCGACTATCGCATTGGAACGCGTTATCTTGACGAACCGATACTCGACAACATCAAGCAGCAGGCGATGGCAATGCCATTCCTGCGCGATCTACTGCGGTCTGATTCGATCTACATCGGGCACAACATTACCGTGGATAATCTGGAGGCGGTGCTGAGTTTTGTCGGCAAACCCGGAGATCCAAGCAAGGGCGGCCTGCCCATTAACGAGTTCGAAAGGCGGCAGGAATTGTATCGGCTGGGAGAGATCGCGGCGATGAAGGATGTGCCCGATTTCATACGCAAGTCACAGCAAATCTATGGTTACAAAAACTTCGTCAACGATGTGGGCGGTAGTTTGTGTGAATTGGAAGATTCCAGCTCGATGGACGTGCTTATCGAACACACGCTGATTCTTTATATTCAGGTAACCGCGCAGGATGAAGCCGAGTTGATCGAACGTGCGGAAGCCGATCCCAAACCGCTCTACTACCGGCCGGCATTTTTAGAGCAACAATTAAGGGCTTACCTTAAGCACCACGGTCTGTCTAGCCACGATGAGATTGATCCGGACGATTTCACGCGATGGGTATTTCCGCGGCTGTTTCATGCCCGGGTCCCGCGCTATGAGTCCATTGCCAAGCCCCACGGTTATACCGTGACCTCCACTGAGATCTCACAGATTCGGGACGACAAGGATTTTTTGGCGCTGCTGAAATCGGCTATCGCGCGCTGTGTCTAATTGCGCCAGTGCTATTCGAGGTTTATAACTTCGACCGCTATCGATATATGGGAGTGAACAACATATGGCAGTAAAGGAAGGTTGGCGGGGGCGGTTTTTTGAGGATTTCGAAGTGGGTGATATCTATCGTCACCCACTCGGTCGTACGGTCACCACCACCGATAACATTTGGTTTACGCTGTTGACTCAGAACACGGCGCCGATTCACTTCGATCATCACTATTCGAAGCAGACCGAATTCGGTCAACCGTTGGTCGACTCGACCTTTACGTTGGCACTGGTGACCGGACAAAGCGTTACCGATATCTCGCAAAACGTGTTTGCGAATCTCGGTTGGGACGCGGTCAAGTTACCCAATCCCGTGTTCGAGGGCGACACCATTTATTCGCAATCGGAGGTGTTGACCCTGCGCGAGTCGAAGTCGCGGCCAAATGTGGGTATTGTCACTGTCAACACCACCGGCTATAACCAGGATGGCAAGGTGGTGATCAGTTTTCAACGCACACTTATGGTTTATAAGCGGGACTTCGCGCCACAGATTCCGCGACATGAGCCGAACGACGAGCGATGACCGATACCACACGAAACGTGACGCGAGAGCTTGCGGCATTCCTGGCCAACTTGTCGTTCGCAATGCTGCCCGAAGCGGTGGTGGCACGCAGCGAGGAACTGTTCCTCGACTGGATCGCCTCAGCGTTGGCGGGCCGGGCGGCGCGCCCGGTAGTGGCTCTGGAGCGCTTTGCCGAAACCATGGGCCCTGCCACCGGACCCAGTGAGATCCTGGTGTCGCGGCGGTGTACCTCACCGTTGTTCGCCGCACTGGTTAATGCGGCCAGCTCGCATGTGGTGGAGCAGGACGATGTCCATAACGGTTCGGTGTTGCATCCGGGCACGGTGGTATTCCCCGCGGTGTTGGCGGCCGGACAGTCGATCGGCGCCACCGGGCCGGATCTGATTACCGCCGCGACGGCTGGCTACGAGGCGGGCATCCGCATTGGAGAGTTTCTCGGCCGCTCCCATTATCGCGTGTTTCATACCACCGGCACCGCGGGGACGCTGGCCGCCGCCGCCGCTGTGGCGCGTTTGTTGAAACTCGACGAGGACAGCATGCTGCATGTGCTGGGTAATGCCGGTACTCAGGCCGCCGGCCTGTGGGAGTTTTTGCGCGAGGGTGCGGACTCCAAGCAACTCCACACTGCGAAGGCCGCCGCTGACGGTGTGTTGTCGGCGTATATCGCCGGCGACGGGTTTACCGGGGCGCATCAGATTCTGACCGGCAAACAAGGCATGGCCGCGGGGATGTCGGTGGATGCCGACCCCGCGCGCCTCGCCGACCAACTGGGAGAGCGGTGGGCGATGACCGAGACATCATTCAAGTATCATGCCTCGTGCCGCCACACGCACCCCGCCGCCGACGCACTGTGTGAACTGATGCATAGCCACGGATTGGGGCATCAAGACATCACCCGGGTGGACGCTCACGTGCACCAGGCCGCGATCGATGTGCTGGGGCCGGTCACTGCGCCGCGGACCGTTCATCAAGCGAAATTCTGCATGGGGTTTGTGTTGGCGTTGATGGCCGTCCGCGGCCATGCCGGCGTCGATGATTTTGACGATGCGACGCTGAATGACCCGGTGATGCGTGATTGGAGCCGGCGGGTGGTCATGGTGTGTGATCCGCAAGTAGACGCGGCGTATCCGCAACGCTGGCTCGGCAAGGTGGAGGTGACGACCCGCGATGGGCGAACCTATGCTGCGCGGGTCGACGCCCCCAAGGGCGATCCCGGCAATCCGCTCAGTCGTCCCGAATTGGAGGACAAGGCGCTGCGGCTGGCGGCCTATCGGCAGGCTGCAACGCCAGATGAGATGCACGACCTCATCAAACTGGCGTGGAATTTGCGCGACATGGAAAGTATCCATTCAATATTTGCCGACGGATTGGGTACGCGCCCCAAACAAGACGCCACCGGTGTCCGGCGGTGAGCGAATCTCGCGATTACAACGAACTGCGTGACCCGGTTGGCGATCTTTGTCGTCGCTATCCGGATGAGTATTGGCGTCGTATCGATCGGGAACACAGGTATCCACAGGAGTTTGTACATGCGTTAACCGAGGCTGGGTGGCTGGCGGCCTTGATTCCAGAGCAATACGGTGGCTCCGGGCTGGGTATCACCGAGGCATCGGTGATTCTCGAGCAGATCAACCGCTACGGTGGTAACGCAGCGGCCTGTCATGCCCAGATGTACACCATGGGCACCGTGCTGCGCCACGGTTCTGAACAACAAAAGCAACGCTATCTACCCAAGATCGCCAGCGGTGAATTGCGGCTGCAGGCGTTTGCGGTGACCGAACCGAGCGCCGGCAGCGACACCACCAAGATCCGCACCACCGCTATCCACAATGGCGACCGCTATGTCATCAACGGTCAAAAGGTGTGGACATCACGGGTGCAACATTCGGATTTGATGCTGCTGTTCGCGCGCACCACCCCGGTTGAACAGGTCAGCAAAAAGACCGAGGGCCTGTCGGTGTTTCTGGTGGACCTGCGTGACGCCGTCGGCAACGGGCTGACGGTGAAGCCCATCGATACCAT
>CALZGZ010000377.1 GCA_945787105.1 uncultured Gammaproteobacteria bacterium | reverse complement strand
GGTAGAGCGACTCGGCGTTGATGCGCTGGCTCTGCACGTCGGTCAAGGATCTGCTCAGCTCCTCGAGCCGGGTGGTCATGATATTGCTCTTGTCCTCGACGTCGATGATGCGCCGCTTTCTGGCGAATTCGTTCAACTCCTTTTCCGAAGTTTCGAGCTTCGCCTGCACCTTGCGGATTTCCTTCTCCAAAAAGGTCTTGGCGCCGGAGGTGGAGTCGAAGCGGCGCACTTCGTTGAGCCGCAGGTACTCGCGGGTCACGGCGTTGGCGGCATCGGCGGCCAGTTGCGGGCTGAAGCTCTCGAAGGATACCTTGAACAGATTCGAACTGCGCAGCGGCTCGACCGTCAGGCGCGCAGAGAAGCGCGCCAGCCGGCCGCGTTCCGCAACCCGTTGCGCGTGTTCTTCGGAGATTTCCTCCGGAGTCGAGAACAGCGAGCGCAATTGGCTAACGCCGTTCATGATGCCGCGCTGCGCCAGCTCGCCGTTCATCTCCGGATGCTCCTCGATGCCGAGGCTGGCGATGGCGGCGGCGGCCACCGATTCGCTGCGCAAGATATTCGCCTGGGTCTGCGCGAACTCGCGCGGCTGATAGTCCATTTGCTCGAGATTCTGAAACTTGACGATATTGCCGGAGTTGGGCACGAGCTCCAGCAGCGTGGTCGCCTTGTACACCGGGCGCATCAACTTGGTACCGATCGCCGTCACCGTTAGCGCAAACGCCATGAACACCAGGATGGTCCAGCGGTACTTGACGAGGATGTTCCACAGCTCGCGCAGATCAATCTCATCGTCCGCGGCGTACTCGGCGGTGTACGGATCGTAGGGCTGCAGCGCGTGCGTCGCACCCGGGCCCGGCACCACCGGCAGGTGGGCGATGTTGCTCTCGTTGGGAGGCTGGTCGTTCATATTTTTTGTTGTGCTAGAGGTCGTCGATTGCCGGGAACGATTACAAAGGTCTGTAGTAACCAAAGGAGATGATGCCCGTTATGCCCCGCCAAACGGTGTAAACTCCTTTCTTGAAGGCGTCGGTGCGGACCACGACGATGTCGCCGTCGGCGAGGGTCAGATCCGGTATCTTATTGTCGCGCACCTCTTTCAGATCGATCTCCATCACCTGGTTGTCCTTGGCGTCGGGGCGCAGCACCTGGATGGAGCCCTCTTTGGCGTCCCAATTCGTGCCCCCGGCCATGGCGATGGCTTTGAGCACATCGATCACGCCTTGCATCGGGTAGGCACCGGGTCTGCGCACCGCGCCTTCCACGAACACCACCCCGGCCTTGGGCACGTAGATGCTGTCGCCGCCGTGCAGGATCATGGTGAGCAACGGACCGGTGTTGTCCATTTCCAGGACTTGTTTGAGATCGACCACCAGTCTTTGTGGTTCGATGTTGCCGGTCTCCGGGTTCTTGCTCATCGTTTGAATATACATGCGGTAACCGGCCTTCTCGTTGAGTCCGCCCGACATCGACAGCATCTCCAGCACGCTGCGCGGGCGCTGCACGACGTGCACCGCCGGCTGTTTGACCGCGCCCATCACGGTGATCTTCTGCGAGTGGTATTCGGTGACGAACACCGAGACCTGGGGGTCGTGCAAGTATTTGTCGCCGAGCCGGGCGGCCAGAAGCTGCTCGATTTCCGCCGCGGTTTTGTTGGCGACTTGGAGTTCACCCAACAGGGGCACGATGATGGTGCCGCGGCCGTTGACCCGCTCGGTGAGATTGAGTTCATCGACCTGGAACACCGCGATCTCCAGCACGTCCCCCGGCCCGATGCGGTATTCACTGGACGCCGCGAAGGTGTCGCTGCCCTGACGGCTGGCGGCGGCCGCGAGTTCCATGTTCAACAGTTCGGTCTCTTCTTGCCGTTGGGCGTTTTCTGCTTGCGGCAACGAGGCGGGGGGCTGGGACGCACAGCCGCTGATCAGCGCGGCGGTCAGCAGGACGGCGGCGCTGACCCCCACGGACCATCGGCGCTGGCGGGCAGTGGTCAGGTTGCGCGGCGCGCGCGGGTGGGTGTTGGCGTGGATAGGGGCCATGGGAGCCGGTTGTTGTACAGACAATTGGTGGTGTTATTTTCCCTGTTTGATTGGGGTCGGGACCAAAACCGGCGGCACGGTACGGCCGCCGGTTTTAAGCGTGTTGTGGTCGCGGCTTATTATGATGTGGGTTTGAACGGTGAACCCTCGGTTGTCGTGGGCGGCTTGGTCGTCGTTGTCGTGGGAGGCACGGTAGTGATGGGCGGCCTCTCCACTATTGGGGGTGGCGGTACTTGGTCCGGCGGCGGGGTCCCCTGTGATGAACCGCCTGGGTCCCATATCGCCAAGCCGGCGCCAAGGGCGAGCAAAACATAGATGATCGGATCGACCACTGCGGCGCCTGCTCCACCGATGGCGACAGGCCGCAGCGTACCTTCTGATTGCGCCGCGGTGTACAACTCGCCGGCGGCGATGGTTTGCAATTGTCCGGTTGCCTGGCTGGTGACGTTCACGCGGCCTTTTTCAACGAATATCGACGGGTCACCGTCTTTAATCGACACCGCGACATCGATGGCCGCCTCGCCGGACGCCGCCTGGATGAGTTTGGTTTCCACCGGCTCGACGGTGAGGTCTGCGACATGGATAAAAAAGTTTGTTTTGCGTCTAAAAGCTATGCTCGATCGGCCGGCCTCGAGATAGAACTTGTATGAGTATTGC
>CALZGZ010000376.1 GCA_945787105.1 uncultured Gammaproteobacteria bacterium | reverse complement strand
GGCGCGATTACGCCCACTGCGGTGGCCGGTTTTTCCAACGCCAAAGCGCTGAGCTCACGAAACGATGACCCGCAGGCGGCAAGCCGCCCGTGGGATGTTGATCGAGATGGATTCGTGGTAGCGGAGGGTGCTGGGGTTCTCGTGTTGGAGGAGTTAGAAAATGCCAAAGCACGCGGCGCCCGCATCTATGCAGAAGTTGCAGGATTCGGTATGAGCGCCGATGCCCATCACATCACCAGTCCACAACCCGACGGTTCGGGTGCCTCCCTGTGTATGAGTAACTGTCTGCGTGACGCCGGTCTAGACCCGAGTGATGTAGATTATGTCAACGCTCATGGCACGTCGACGCAGTTGGGTGATCTCGCCGAGACAGTGGCAATCAAGAAAACGTTCGCTGCCCATGCCTCCAGACTCGCGATTAGTTCGACTAAGTCCATGATAGGCCATTTGCTTGGCGCTGCCGGAGGTGTGGAAGCCGCGTTTACCGTCCTTAGCCTGTATCATCAAATAGCACCGCCCACCATCAATCTTGACTCACAGGATCCCGAATGCGATCTGGACTATGTGCCCAACCAGGCACGTGATATGAAAATTCGCGTCGCCCTGAGTAATTCTTTTGGATTCGGTGGCACCAACGGAACACTGGCATTCAAACGTTTCGAGTGAATGTAACTAACCTGCATATTGCACCAGTTGGCCACCGGCCTTGAGTTAACTTTTTGATAAACAATTTATATACATCGAATCAAGAATATTGGTCTTGGGGACACTTAGTACACGTCCGGTGTCCTATCCGGGTTCCGGCTGGTCCAGGCACGCCTGAACTTGGACTTCACTCTAGCCATAGCTACGGCTATGACTTTCGCTCCAGTCCGGCGTTCAGCCGCCCCTGTCCTGCGCCAGTTTCCCGGAGACTGGTGCAATATGCAGGCTAAGCCGCGCCTTATCTCAGGCGCGACATGAACCGCTGTTTCGTTGTCGAGGAATTAGATTTCACCCCTGGTCTGGATCGATTGTGTCAACTTGATCCTGAACGTTATCCGTTTCTTCTGCAAAGCGTCCATCCCACCGGGGCCAGCAATCGTTACGACCTATTGTTCGCATTTCCGGGAACACAGTTGAGCTTGGGACAGGACCTGATTACCTATTTGGATGGAACGCCACAAGATAACGCTGATTTTCTTACCTGCCTCGATCAGTTGTGGTCGGCCGAGCGTGATGCAAACCCGGTGGACATTGACGTACCATTTGTGGGTGGCTGGTTCGTATTTCTCGGTTACGAGCTGGCACATCAAATCGAACCGCGCCTCCAGGGTGCGTCATGTATCCCAGCGGTAACTGATTTGCCGATCGCAGCCATGGTAAGAATCCGTGCTGCAGTTATCAACGATTATCAGACGCTACAGACGTTGCTGATTTGTGAGCACGGATTTGAGGAACATCTGGGTGAATTGAGAAGTAACCTGAAGCAAATAAATAACTTGATGCGGCCACAAGTATGCTGCCGCGCTGTTGCTATTGAGGAAGACAATGCGGCACAGTTTATTGACGGCGTTGATCGGATCAAGCGGTATATTCGTGCCGGCGACGTGTTTCAAGTCAATCTCTCCCGGGCGTGGCAAGCGCAGTTAGCGGGAGACATCGTACCGCTGGATGTGTACCGTCGCTTGTGCGAGAGCAATCCCGCGCCGTTCGCCGGATTGATGCACTGGAATGCCCATACCGCGGTACTATCATCTTCGCCGGAACGACTGGTACAAACGACGGGGCGCAGGGTACGCACCCGGCCGATCGCCGGTACCCACCCGCGAGGCAAGAAACATAGTGATGACATCAATCAAGCACGAAAGCTCCTGCAAAATCCCAAGGAGCGGGCGGAGCATGTCATGCTGATTGACTTGGAGCGGAACGACTTGGGGCGAGTGTGCGAAATTGGTTCGGTAGAGGTGTCCGAATTTATGACTATCGAGAGCTACCGGCACGTGCACCATATTGTCTCCGAAGTACGGGGACTTCTTAACGACGACACCACGCCGGGTCAGGTGATACGGGCGGTGTTCCCCGGCGGGACGATCACCGGATGCCCGAAGGTACGCTGCATGGAAATCATTCAACACTTGGAGCCGGGTAGCCGTGGCGCGTACACCGGCGCCATCGGTTACCTGAACCGAAATGGTGATATGGACTTGAACATTCTGATCCGCACCATGACGTGGCACCCCGGAACAATCGAGCTGCGCGCGGGCGCGGGGATCGTCGCCGATTCACAACCGCAACGGGAGCTCGCCGAGACGCGAAGCAAGGCCGAGGGTATGCTGCGCGCCCTCGGTTGAGAAGACGATGCATAGCCGACATTGGATAAACGGTGAACCAGCGGATTGCCTGCCAATTGCTGATCGTGGGCTACACTACGGCGACGGTGTGTTCGAAACCATCGCCATCCATCACCGCCAGCCGTTGTTATTGGATGCCCACTTAGACCGGATGCGCGCGGGCTGTGAACAACTGCGCTTCGGTGCAAGGCTCGATCTGCCGGGCATCCATCGACAGGCTAAGGAGTCGGCGAAACAACTCGACAAAGGCGTAATGAAAATAATCCTGACCCGGGGCGAGGGTGCCCGCGGTTACCGCTCGCCTGTTGGCAATTCACCAACTTGTATCATTAGCCTGTATCCGTGGCCGGAGTTTCCAAGCGCCCGCTACGTTGAGGGGGTCAATGTGCGTGTGTGTAAGTCTCGCCTTGGCCATCAGCCGCTACTGGCGGGAATTAAGCACTTGAACCGGCTGGAGCAGGTCATGGCTCGGGCGGAGTGGGCCGACCAGTATGAGGAGGGCCTGATGTTGGACCAAGAGGGGTTCGTCGTCGCGGGCACGATGAGCAATATCTTTCTGGTATCGGCGGCCACATTGGTGACGCCGTTAGTAGACCGGTGTGGGATACGCGGCGTTGTGCGTAGCCAAGTGCTGCGCCTGGCGGCGGAATTCGGTATCGGGGTAAATGAACGCCAGGTGCAGATGGACGATTTGTTTCAGGCTGAGGAGGCGTTTTTGACCAACAGCGTGATCGGCATTTGGCCAATTAAAACCCTTGGGCAACGCCAATTCTCTGTGGGACCGGCGACCAACAGACTACAGGAAGCAATCCGTGACCAGAATTTGGCAATCATTGCTTAGCTCTGTTGGGTTAGCCCTGCTGGTGGTGCTGGTCATGGGCATTGGTTATGGTTACTGGGCGGGGACCCGACCGCTTGATCCCGGCGCCGAACCCTACGTGATTATGCCGGGGAGCGGCGTGCTGCAACTTGCGCAACAGCTTGTAGACCGGGATGTCATTGATGAGCCCTATACGCTCATCGCATGGGCTTACGCCAATGGCTATACGCGGAACATCAAGGCGGGAGAATACCGTTTCGAGTCAGGCATCAGTGTCCAACAACTTCTGCGTCAGACCGTGGAAGGGAAGGTCATCCAATATGAAGTAACGTTCATCGAAGGGTGGACGTTCAGGCAACTCAGGGCGGTGCTGCAATCGGCACCCAGGCTGCAGCAGACCTTAGCTGAAACGAGCGATCACCAAGTCATGGAGTTAGTTGGGGCGTCGGCGCAACATTTCGAGGGTCGTTTCTACCCCGACACCTACTTTTATATCTTCGGCAACAGTGATCTGGATATACTGCGCCAGGCGCACCGGCGCATGCAGGGGCGTCTCGCGCATGAATGGGACAACCGCCCGGCGGATACACCGTTGCGTTCCCCCCACGAGGCACTCGTGCTGGCCTCGATTATTGAGAAGGAAACCGGCAAACCCGACGAGCGGCCGTTGATCTCGGCGGTGTTTCACAATCGCCTGCAACGAGGCATGCGCTTACAAACCGATCCCACGGTGATTTACGGACTCGGCGACAATTTTGACGGCAATTTGACCCGCGGGCACTTGCAGACCGAGACACCCTACAATACCTATATCCATAAAGGTTTACCGCCGACACCGATCGCGATGCCCGGTGGCGACGCGATTCACGCAGCGCTGCACCCCGCTGATACGACCGCGCTATATTTCGTCGCCCGTGGCGACGGCAGTCATGAATTCTCCTCGACATTGGAGGCGCATAATCGGGCGGTGGCGCAATATCAACTGAGCAGAAAAGCGACACCGCGGTCGGCTTTCCCCGAGACCAAGAGGAATTGATGCATGACACAGGTGCCCCGCGGACGATTTATCACCGTAGAAGGACAGGATGGAGCCGGCAAGACTACTAATCTGTCCGTGATTCGCGATGCCCTTGAACGCTCAGGCATCCCCATAGTTCAATCCCGCGAACCGGGCGGAACCCCATGGGGGGAAGCGTTGCGCGAACTGATATTAAACTACCGTGATACGGACATCGTCCCCACCGCTGAACTACTGACTATTTTCGCCGCCCGTGCGCAACATATACATCAAGTCATCGCGCCGGCATTAAGCGCCGGCAAGTGGGTATTGTGTGATCGGTTCACCGACGCTACGTACGCATATCAAGGTGGCGGAAGGGGAATCTCATTGGATGCGATCGCATTGCTGGAACATATGGTTCAGGGACAATTACAGCCGGATCTTACTTTGTTGTTCGATGTCGATATCGATACCGGCAATGCTCGCGCCCAGCAGCGCAGCACAGCCGATCGCTTTGAATCAGAGCAAGCCTCGTTCAAACAAGCGGTGCGGACACGGTACTTGACAATCGCGAAACAAAATCCACAGCGCGTGAAGGTAATCGATGCTTCGCAGCCATTAGAACAAGTCGTGCGTGAAGTGAGGTCTCAAGTTAACGATTTTATAAGGAAGGTTGTCGGTGAGTGAATCGATTCATCCGTGGAATCGCGCGATGTGGGAAACATTGACGCAGCAATGTGAACGCTCCACGCACGCGTGGTTGTTCAAAGGTCCACAGGGTGTGGGCAAGACCGTCATTGCCATTCAATTTGCGCTGCACCTGCTTGCGAAGGATGTTGCCGATAGCGCAAAGATACATCGCTTGTTTACTGCAGGATCACATCCGGATTTTCACGTGCTGATGCCGGAGCAGCGATGCGTGGATGGAGGAGGCGTCCTGGAGCAATATGCGGTGCGTTATTTCAAGGCGGGGAAGGGCAAACCAAAGTCCGTTATCAGCGTTGACCAGATACGGCAACTGATCGAACGCGTCAGCACCCGGGCACATACCGGGGCAAATAAATGCGTGATCATATCGCCGGCGGAATGTATGAATGCGAATGCCGCCAATGCCTTGCTCAAGGTGTTAGAGGAGCCTCCTGAACGAACTCTTTTCTTGCTCGTCAGCGCCATGCCTCAGCAGCTGCCGGCGACAATAATCAGCCGTTGCAGTCCGGTAGATTTGCGTGCCCCGGACAAAGACACCGCCCGCGCGTGGTTGCGGGACCAGGGATTGCCTGACGCCAACGTGGAGGTGTTGCTGGCGCTGGCCGGCGGTGCGCCGTTGCGGGCCAGGCGGCTCCATGAGACTGGTTTTTTGGAACATCGGCGTGAATGGATGAGCGATGTGCTAAAGTTGATGGAAGATCATCAGGACCCATTGGAGGTTGCTGCCAAATGGAATCGATCCGATACGCCAATGGCAATCGACTGGCTGCATCGGTTTGTGGTGGATTTAACGCGTGTCGTATTTTGTGAGCACGCCGAAAATTTGTATAACCCAGATGTGCGAGGGCGCTTGCAAGATTTAAAAAAACGCATTAACGTGACCGCCCTATTTGATTTGTCCGATCGGCTGGGCCGCGGCAAACAACTTCTCGAATCTCCGGTAGATCAGGATCTGATTATGGAAGATCTGTTGATTCGTCTCGGCAAGATTGGGGTGAACCTGCAACAGTAAGTATGGCAGACGACAAGACAAGCATTACTATTGATAGCACGAATGGCAACGGTGGGCCGCGGCCTACGGTATTGTCATTGACGATAAAAGATAAGAGCGCCTTGTACGCCGCCTATATGCCGTATCTAAAAGGCGGTGGGCTGTTCATACCCAGCAATAAACAATACAAATTGGGTGAAGAGGTGTTCATGCTCCTGACCTTGCTCGAGGAAAAGGAAAAGATTCCCGTCGCCGGTCACGTGGTCTGGCTCACGCCTATCGGCGCCCAGGGTAACCGCGCCGCTGGGGTAGGCATTCAGTTCAGCGCAAAGGACTCCGGGGTAGCGCGCACCAAAATCGAAGCGATGCTCGGCGGCGCTTTGAAGTCGGATCGGCCCACCCACACGATGTAGCCAAATCCGGCGTTCCAGCCGGGCGGTGGGCACAATATGGAACTTGTTGATTCACATTGTCATATCAACTTCGAGCCGTTGGGATCGAAGCTCCCAGTGGTGCTCGATCATGCCCGCCAGAACCATGTCGCGTATATGCTGTGCGTGTCCGTTAACATGGAAGACTTTCCGCAAGTCCACCGGTTAGCGCAACAGCATGATCACATCTTTGCCTCGGTTGGGGTACACCCCAACGAACAGGGGGGGGTTGACCCGGATGTGGGGGAGCTCGCGGAGACGGCTCGGGATGGTGACATTATTGCCATCGGTGAAACCGGATTGGATTACTTCCGTAGCCAGGGACAGCTGGACTGGCAGCGCGAGCGTTTCCGGCGGCACATCGAGGCCGCAAAACAAGCCGACAAGCCGTTGATTATCCATTGCCGCGACGCGGCGGCGGATACCCTGGCGCTGTTACGCGATCACCATGCCCACGAAGTGGGCGGCGTGATGCATTGTTTTACCGGCGATTGGGGAGTCGCCAAACAAGCCCTGGATCTTGGGTTCTATCTGTCGTTTTCGGGCATTGTCACCTTCAACAGCGCCACGGATATCCAACAGGTCGCGCGTAAAGCACCGCTGGACCGAATCATGGTAGAAACCGATTGCCCGTATCTCGCACCCGTGCCGTACCGGGGTAAGACCAACGAACCGGCCTTCGTTCGCCATACCGCGGAGTTTGTAGCGCGGTTACGCGATATGGAGCCGGCGGAGCTGGCCGCCGCCACGACCGACAACTTTTTCGCGTTGTTTACGCATGCGCACCGGCGAGGGGAATCCGTCGACCATGCCTGATGATGGCGCGAGCCACGTTTGAAGCGGGCCACCTTC
>CALZGZ010000375.1 GCA_945787105.1 uncultured Gammaproteobacteria bacterium | reverse complement strand
TGCGCGGGAAGTAATTGGCGGCCAGCGTGGACCAGGTTGGACTTTTAGTGTGCCCTGGCAATAATAGAGGGCTGCTGCAATCGTCACTTGGGAGAACAAAAGACTTGCTGCCACTGTTAGTCGCCATACCGTTCCTCGGCGCGTTGCTTCCGCCTCTTCTCAAAACCAAACTGGGGCGTGATCCCGCGATTGCGGCGGGATTGGTCGCCGTCCTGGCGTTGGTTTGTCTTTTCGTGCTTACCCCGGCCCCGTTCCGTGATGAGACGCTGCTCGTGCGCTGGGAGTGGGTGCCGATGATTGGGTTGGAGCTTGCCTTTCGCTTTGACGGACTGGGGATGCTGTTTGCCTACCTTATCATTGGTATCGGCTTGCTAGTCATTTTGTATGCCCGCTACTATCTGAAACCCGAAGACGCCACCGGTCGTTTCTACGCCTTTTTGTTGCTGTTCATGGGTGCAATGCTGGGGGTGGTGCTATCCGAAAATCTGATACTGCTGCTCGTGTTTTGGGAGCTCACCAGCCTGGTTTCGTTTCTGCTCATCGGCTACTGGCGCCAGGAAGCGGAAGCCCGCCGCGGCGCGCGCCTTGCGCTGTTCATCACCGGCAGCGGGGGATTGGCGCTGCTCGCCGGGATCCTCCTGCTCGGTCACATGGCCGGCAGTTTTGCGCTCAGTGATGTACTGCGTGCCGGTGCAACGATCAAGGCGCACCCTCTATACGAAGTCACCCTGGTTCTGATCCTGCTCGGCGCGTTCACCAAGTCGGCCCAGTTCCCCTTCCACTTCTGGCTGCCCCACGCGATGGCCGCGCCCACGCCTATCAGCGCCTACCTGCATTCAGCCACCATGGTGAAAGCGGGTATCTTCTTGCTCGCCCGGTTTTTCCCGGTGTTGTCCGGGACCGAACCGTGGTTCGTTCTCGTGGGCGGTGCGGGGTTGATCACGCTGTTGATGGGCGCCTACCACGCAATTTGGCAGCACGACCTCAAGGGGCTACTCGCTTACTCGACGATCAGTCATTTGGGACTTATTACTTTGCTGTTTGGACTCGGCACCAAACTCGGGGCCGTAGCCGGGGTGTTTCACATCATGAACCACGCCGTGTTCAAGGCGTCGCTGTTCATGGCCGTCGGGATCATCGATCATGAAACTGGGTCCCGCGACATGCGTAAGATCAACGGCATGTTCAAATACATGCCCTATACCGCGGTGCTCGCCATGGTCGCCGCCGGCGCCATGGCGGGGGTGCCGTTGCTCAATGGTTTTATCAGCAAGGAAATGTTCTTCCAGGAAGCGGTCGATCTCGCGGCGATCGGTTATACCAGCTACACGCTGCCCGCGGTTGCGGTGGTCGCCGGCATCGGCTCGGTGGCCTATTCGGCACGATTCATCCACGACGTGTTCTTCAATGGTGAACCCGTCGGACTCGATAGAACGCCCCACGAACCTCCCCGCTGGATGAAGGTTCCGATCGAATTCCTGGTGGTGTTGTGCGTCGCCGTGGGCGTTGCCCCAGCTTACGTCGTGGGACCGATACTCGACGAGATCGCCCGTGCGGTGGTGCAGTCCGGTTTACCGGAGTACAGCCTGAGTCCGTGGCATGGGTTCAACCTGCCTTTTATGATGAGTGTGGTCGCCCTGGCCGGTGGCGTGGCGGTGTATGCATATCGCCATCCGATCTTTGCGCTGCACGATCGCCTGTTCCGTCCCGTCAGCGGCCGCAACTTGACCGAGGCGTTCCTCGACCGGCTGTTTCGGTGGGCGTTGCGTGCGAACGCGGCAATCGAGAATGGGTCACTGCAGCGCTATCTGTTTGTACTCGTCGCAAGCACGTTGGTGGTGGGGGTCTCGGCGTTTCGCGAGCAACCATTGTTCGGCAGTGCGTCCACCCAGGCCGTCGACGCAACCACGCTGGCGTTGGGAGTGTTCCTGATCGCTGGCTCCGTCGCGACCGTCGTATTCCACCGGCAGCGTCTTATCGCCGCAGCGGCCATTGGTGTCGTCGGGTTGATGGTTTCGTTGTTGTTTGCCCGGTTCTCCGGGCCCGACATCGCCATGACGCAATTACTGGTGGAGTTCGCTACCGTGATCCTGATCATGCTCGCTTTGTTCTTCCTGCCGTGGACCTCGCCGGCAGAATCTCGTCCGTTGCGGCGAGTGCGCGATATGGCGCTCGGCACACTTGCCGGCGCGGGAACCGGGACGCTTTTGTATGCCATGTTGACGCGCCCGTTCCAAAGTATTTCCGAGTTCTTTCTCGCTGAGGCCAAACCCGGTGGCGGCGGGACCAACGTCGTCAACGTCATTCTCGTCGATTTTCGCGGCTTCGATACTTTGGGTGAGATCACGGTGCTGGGCATCGCCGCGGTGGGGATCTGCGCCATGCTGGCGGACACGCACGTCAATATTTCGACAACCGACGATAGCGGCCGCCCCTGGTCGCCGGACAGGCATCCGCTGGTGCTCGCGGTCGTCGCACGCGTACTGCTGCCCTTTGCCCTCATCGTCGCCGCGTACCTGTTCCTGCGTGGCCACAATCATCCTGGAGGAGGATTTATCGCGGCGTTGGTCGTCGGCACTGCCCTGATTCTCCAATATATCTCAGACGGCTCGGCCATGGCGCAACAGCGCATCGGCTGGCGATACCGGGCATTACTCGGCGCCGGCATACTCATCGCCGCGGCGACGGGCATCGGTAGCTGGGTGTTCGGCTATCCGTTTCTCACCTCATCGTTCGCGCACGTACATCTCCCCGTCATCGGCGAGTTCGAGCTCGCGACGGCCATGCTGTTTGACCTGGGGGTGTTTGTAACCGTGGTCGCGACAGTGATGACCATGCTCGCCTATTTAGGTCAGTTGAATGCGCCGCTCGATACGCGCGCTGTAATCCGGCGCCGTCAGGCCAGGCAGGACTGATGGAAGCATTGTTCGCCATCGTGGTGGGCGGGCTCGTTGCCTGCGGCGTTTACCTGCTGCTGCGGGCGCGGACGTTTCCGGTCGTGCTCGGATTGACGCTGATCGGCTACGGCGTAAACGTGTTCCTGTTCGCCACCGGCCGCCTCGTTACCGGCAGCGCGCCGCTGGTGTTGCCCTTTATAGATTCGCCTCCGGATCCACTGCCGCAAGCTCTAGTGCTGACCGCCATCGTCATCGGATTCGGTATGACGGCTTACCTTGTGGTGCTTGCCCTGAAGGCCTACGGGCAGTCCGGTTCTGACCACGTGGACGGGGGTCCGGGGGAATGAATCATTGGATCATCGCCCCGATCATTGTTCCGCTGGCGGCCGGTGCCGCATTACTCGTGCTCGAAGGCGCGGAAGCGCATACCAAACGAGTCCTGAGTCTTTCAGCCACGGCCGCACTGCTTCTGATCGCGCTGATGCTGCTCTCCGCAGCGGCCACCGGCGAGCAGCATACCTACTACGTCGGGGATTGGCCCGCACCGTTCGGTATCGTGTTGGTGCTCGACCGTTTGAGTGCGCTCATGCTCGTGTTGTCCGCGGTGCTGGCCTGCGCCAGCCTGCTCTATGCGCTCGCGGGTGAAGATGAAAAACAAAAGGATTTTCACGCCTTGTTTCAGTTTCAACTGCTGGGAATCAACGGTGCGTTCCTTACCGGCGATCTATTCAACCTGTTCGTCTTTTTCGAGATCCTTCTGATCGCGTCCTACTGCCTGCTCGTGTACGGCGGCGGCGCCCCGCGCACACGGGCGGCGATCCACTTCGTGGTGCTGAACCTGGCCGGCTCGTCCATATTCTTGATTGCATTGGGGGTCATCTACGGGACCCTCGGAAGCTTGAACATGGCCGATGTGGCCGTTAAAGCCGCATCCACCGATCCGCACGATGCGGGCCTCATCCGCACGGCCGGGCTGCTTTTGTTCGTAGTATTCGGACTTAAGGCGGCGCTTGTGCCGCTCGGTTTCTGGCTTCCATCCGCGTACCGCTCGGCCATCGCCCCTGTCGCCTGCCTGTTCGCCATCATGACCAAGGTCGGCGTTTACGCCATTCTCCGCGTCCACACGTTGATCTTCGCGGACCAGTCCACCGGCACATATTTGTTGGCGCCGTGGCTGCTGCCACTCGCGCTGGCGACACTTGTTCTCGGCACGATCGGCGTAATCACGGCATCGGAATTGCGCGCCACCGTGTCTTATCTGGTGGTGGTGTCCGTTGGCACACTCCTCGCCGCGATCGGTTTGTTCTCTCGTGATGCGCTGATCGCAGCGCTGCTTTATCTCAGCCACAGTACCCTCGTCACCGGCGGCCTATTTCTGCTCGCCGATTTGATCGCCCGTCAACGTGGTCGCGATGAAGCGCGATTGAATCGGCCGCGTGCCGTTCATCAACCCATATTGCTGGGCAGTCTGTTTTTTGTTGGCGCCGTCGCCGTATCCGGGTTACCGCCGTTCGCTGGCTTTGCAGCCAAACTGTATATGTTGAAGGCGGCACAGGGATCGGCGGCCGCCCCTTGGTTCTGGGGGACCGTCTTGGTGTCGGGGGTATTGGTGATTGCAAGCCTGAGCCGCGCCGGTAGCGCGATCTTCTGGCGTACCAACGACAGTGCCGGCGAGGCGCTTCCGGCACAACGTTGTCAGGCCCTATCCACCGGCATCCTGCTCGCCGCGGCTTTCCTGCTCATGGTTTTCGCAGCGCCGGCGCTCGACTACGCGGAAGCGACGGTCGAGCAGTTGCTGCAATCGTCCGGCTATATCGAGGCGGTGCTTGCTAATCGAGTCTAAGGAGTCTTCGCTATGTCATCTATGAAACGCTGGTTGCCCCACCCCGACGTGAGCGCGGTGCTGCTCATTGTGTGGCTGCTGCTCAATCACACGGTCTCCATAGGACACCTGCTGCTTGGCACCGCGCTTGGGATTCTCATCCCGAAATTCACAAAGCGGTTCTTTCCGGAACCGGTGTTTATAAAGCGAGGTACCGTATTGATACGCTTTGCCGCCACCGTCGTCTGGGACATCCTGGTTGCGAGCATTGCGGTCGCCCGGCTGACCCTGGACCCAAGGTCTCGACCCGCGCCACGCTTTGTGCGCGTCCCGGTTTCGCTGGCGGACGATTTCGCCCTGACCGCTTTGGCCGGCACGGTGTCATTAACACCCGGCACCGTATCCGCGCAACTCAGCGCAGACCGAAGGCACCTACTCGTCCATGTCCTGGACCTGGACGACGAATCGGCCCTGATCCAAGACATCAAACAGCGTTACGAGGCCCCCATTAAGGAGATTTTCCAATGCTGAATGCGAGTATCAATGTTGCAATCATCATGTTGACCATTGCCATGGGATGCAATCTATGGCGTTTACTGCGTGGGCCGGATGTCACCGATCGGGTGCTCGCGCTCGACACGCTGTACATCAATGCCGTTGCCCTGTTGATTCTGGCGGATACCGCAGACGGGAAGCCCCTTTTCTACGAGGCGGCGATCCTCATCGCACTCCTGGGATTCGTCGGTACGGTTGCATTTGCCAAGTTCCTGCTTCGCGGCGACATCATTGAATAGCACCGTGACACCGACAAAACAACCGAGGACCGGCCATGTTTGAATTTGTCAGCGCCATACTGATTCTGCTGGGCGCGAGCTTCGCGCTCATCGGCTCAATCGGGCTCGTTCGCTTCCCGGACATCTATACCCGATTGCACGGACCAACCAAAGTCACGACGCTGGGCCTGGGAGGCTTGCTTCTTGGAAGCATGTTCTACATGTTTCTTCAGGGCGAAGGCGTCGCCGTTCGCGAACTGCTGATTATCGGTTTTCTTTTCCTGACCGCACCCGTCAGCGCCCATCTGGTCGCCAAGGCGGCTCTTCATAGGCGCTGCCAGTCGGTGTGCGGGCTACCCGATCGCGACGCAGAATCTTAGAAGATTCTCGATATCCGCAATTAAGAAGGAATCCTCAGGGCCAGCAGCAACCGCGCTGTGTCTGGCCCAGTCAGTGGCGAATTGGTAAGAGAGCGAGTTAAACTCGATGACTTTCGTTGGGACACGCAATGTCAAGGTCTTGTCCAGTTGCCGATGGACGCGTGATTTGGAATTCGATACGCATAGGTCAGTTACGATGAGCGATGCCGGTTTTAAAGACTTTCGCCAGAAACTCGCCAGTTTCGTGGAGAGCCGACGTTTTCAGCGATCGATCACCCTCCTCATCGTGATCAATGCCATCACGCTTGGTCTCGAGACTTCGGATCGGGCCATGGCGAGCGCCGGGGCCGTGCTGACCGCCGCAGATCGCATCATCCTCGGGATTTTCGTGATCGAACTGGCTTTGCGCATCACTGCGCATGGAAGCCGATTCTTCCGCGACCCGTGGAGCATCTTTGATTTTGTCGTCGTGGGTGTTGCGCTCGTACCGGCCACCGAGAAATTTTCTGTGCTGCGCGCACTGCGCGTATTGCGCGTGCTGAGGCTCGCGTCCGCCGTACCCAGGATGCGCCGCGTCGTCTCGGCGCTTCTCGCCGCCCTGCCCGGACTTGGATCGGTGGTCGCCATCCTGGCCCTGATCTTCTACGTGGCCGGGGTCATGGCGACCCAGCTCTTCGGCGACGCGTTCCCTGACTGGTTCGGAACGCTGCCCCGCAGCGTTTATTCGTTGTTTCAAATCATGACGCTCGAAAGTTGGTCGATGGGTATCGTACGCCCGGTGATGAACGTGTATCCGTATGCCTGGGCGTTCTTCGTGCCCTTCATCTTGATCGCCACGTTCACGATGCTCAACCTGTTTATCGCCGTCGTGGTGAATGCAATGCAGAGCCAGTATCACGAGATGGAAGCCGAACACGCCGAGGCCGCCCACGCCGAGCGCGTCAATCTGCTCGAAGAGGTGCGTGCTTTACGTGCCGAGATTCAGGAGCTGAAACGCTCGATGCGGACGGAATAGTCACAGAAGATCTGGGTCACGCCGTAGCGGAGCCCTTCGTGACAGCACAATGGATTCGCCTGAAACCTTAATGTCAAAAACCGGGGCACCCGCGGTTTACACATTCAGCGCTGATCGAATCGACACAGTCGGGAATGGGCTCCAGCAGTATTGCCTTTACTACGTTGGATGATATTTGTGCTGCCCCAGAACGGGATGGAGCAACCTCCCCCATCGTGCTGTTTTGCGTATTCGGTGATTTCGATCCCTTGACCCGTGCCTCTGATCTCCCATCCATCGTCTTCGCCATAGATACCGCAAGTGGAGACATTGAGTGTGAATCAGCGAGGGATCTAATAGAAAATCGGCTTTGAATGTAGACCCCCTTGATGGTTTTGGAACTGGTTGATCGCAATACGTAATTCAAGTCTGAACTTGGATCACAATTCGGAGCCGATCGGGGTCAAACTTGCGTGCCGATACACACTTATGGATACATCGAAGCACACCGGCGTCGACATTGAGATGGAAGAAGTTGTAGTGCGCAACGGCACCAGGATTAGAATATGGCCCGCAAAGGACGCTGATCTTGAATCGATCAATAACGTCATAACGCACGCGATCTTAACTTGGGACCTGCCCGCTCGAGTGAAGCGCCTCATGCAACCGATCTACCGTTATGACGAGCACGATATTCGTCACCTAACGATGCTGGTCGCCGAAAACGCCTCGGGCGATATCGTCGGCGTTGCGAATTGGGAACCGGCGAACTCGCGCGACACGCCCTGGGAATGAAAGGGTTTATTGCTGCACGGGATCTATGTTAGCCCGAGGTTTCATCGCTTGGGCATGGGGAGTCGTCTGTTGAAACGTGCGATGGAAGACGCGCGTCGAACTGGTTGCGTGGGCCTGTTGGCAAAGGCGAACCAGAACGCCCGGGCATTCTACCGTGTGACGGGTTGGCAGCCTTTGAAAGTCGAAAACCCGGAACGCGACTACCCGTATCGTTTTTGGCTGAACGCCTGAAAGGACTAACTCAAAGGGTTTATTGCGGTACTCAGACAGCTGCCCGTTTCCATAATCATCGGACCCAGGCGGTGAGCTCGTGAACACAAGCCCTGCAGAACAACTTATACAATATTGGAGTGTTCGCGATGAGACGGTGCGCCGCAATCTCGAAAAACAGATCGAATATGAGCCGCGCGCTAACACGGCCAAATTAGTCGTTTAAGCGCAACTGACAAGTAGTATGCGCTCGTGAATGCCGCCTCCACACGCCCCTGGATGCACCAGTCTCCGCAGGCGGCGAGCGAACTGGCCTCGTCCAAATACATACTAGGGCCGTTCTGCCTCGCCATGTTCGCGTACCGCCAGCGATGCACTACAAGGTGATCCGCGGTAGATAAATCGCATCCGATCACCTGAGACAATTCGCGCGTCAGGTGGTGCTTCACATCGTCGATATTCTCTTGCATGTGAGCCTCTGACCATTGGTTGGTGGCATGGGCGACCAGCGAAAACTGGCTCGCTCGACCGGGTTTGCTGTTGTTGACCGAAATCCAGCTGATGTCGGCCCGGCGGACCAGAGCGGCCTGCCACGGAATCTCTATCGGCGCCTGCATACCCAACATTAGCGCGTAACAACCCATCATATTCGGCTTTGTCAGGGCATCGAAGTAAGAGAATGAGCTCGGCAATAGCTTAGCCGCTTGTGCCGGCGGCACAGCGCAAACCACCCAATCAAAGGTGCCGAGCGGCTGCTTGGTCTTGCTAACGAGTTGCCAACCCCCGGCAGCGGGTTTTATTGTTTCAACGCGCGCTTTTACGCGTACGTCCAGACTGGTCGCAAGACGTTTGCCCAACTGATTCATTCCGGGCACGGCTACATAATGAGGGAAGTTTTCGTCCCACTGACGCCGAGTGACCGTGGTGTCACGGTCCAACTCCACAAATTCGGCGTCCCACCGTGCTACGATACCGCTTCCGAGGAATGGCGTTAAGAATTCGCGGAATTTGTCGGTCTTGGCAAGGAAAAACTGGGCGCCGTGATCGAATCGATATTGTCCTGCACGCCGGGTCGCCATGCGTCCGCCCACGCCATTTGACTTTTCAAATAAAGTCACCTGCGCCCAAGGTTTGATCCGGTGCGCGAATACCAACCCGGACAAGCCGGCGCCGATGACTGCAATGCGCGTCACGTCACCGACGTTCTATTGTGAGACTGTAATGGTCCCGCACAATCTGACTGCAACCTCTGTGTCATGGACCGCAGGACCGCGTTTGGGACAGTCGATCTTTGGGATTGCGTTAGCATCGAACTGTTATCCACTACGTGGGCTATAGAGTGAGTGTAGAGCACATCTTCTCTTTAGGGTTTAGTATTCGTGATATGCAAGCGACTTTCAGCATAAAACTAAATCGCCATGGCTGAGTGTATTCATTGCCTGGTGTGCCCGCTTCACAGCGCCGTTTTGTATGAGCTCGAAGGAGGCAACTAAGATTTTGGTCCGCAGTGAAAGCTTTGGGGTTTGGACAAAAGCCTCTATCCAGCAAGCTCCCGGAGATTACTGGCAGAATGGAATCAGCTTAGAAACATGCAGACTCAAAAGCTTCCTGACAAGGACACGGCTACGAAAGGAGCCGTGTCGTACTCGGCGGACGTAATCTTTTCACCGACCTGGTTGCGCAGTTCGAGTTCACCATCGAATATAGCGCCGACGTAGACATCGAAATCAATCCCTGATGGCCCCGTACGCCGCAGGCGCAGGAATCCTGTCCAGCCCTTATTTTCTCCAATACCGTTGGGGGCCGCACCCTCTTGATCGAGGCGGAACTGGAATGACCGGTATACGCCACCGCCGCCGAGTTGCCACCTGTCGTCGAAGCTGTAGCCGAGTTCCAGGCCGGCTGGACCGACCACGTCAGCATCAAAGGGGTTGGATAAACGCCAGCGCTCGTTAAACCTCCAGTCCACCGCAATGAAGGGGAACACCAAGTTATCGTCGTCTATTTCGCGGAAAACACCAGCGCCAAAACCGATGCTCCTCTCCCGGCCGAAACTCTTGAGAACAAATGTGGTTGCGCCATAGGAGATCGATTCGCTGCTGTCCGCCCCCTCCTCCTTTAGCCAGTTGACTGCGGGTGAAATACTGAAGGCCCAGTCGCTGGGCAATCGGGTGAAAATCGGGACACCGATGCCGAAGCGACGGGCGTCGTTCCATGGCGCCATCCTGCCGAACTCCGTAGTCCCGCTAAAGTCGTAGTCATCTACGTCGTACTTCAACGAAAGCCCGAGCGTCGTTCGCTCCAACATGGAAACTTCTACCTTGAACCGGGCGAAGAGACTGCCAAGGCTGAAGTCACCACCGCCGTCCATACTAACGGACGGTTGGTAAAAAGGCGCAATGGAAAAGTCGTAAGACATACCCGACCGTTCCCTTGGAGCGTCGCCGAATCCTGACTCCTGCGCAAACACAACGCTGGATACGCTATAGAATAATATGGCGATAAGCGAAGCAAACACAACGTCCCGCGACGGGGGTCGCTTTGTTCCGTAACAAAGCGTTTTTTCATGCATCGTGGTGATCCTTTTTTCTTAAAACTGTATTTTACTCGATCCTGCGTGATTAAGTCGTGAATGACACTCGGCGTAAATACGTTTACGAATCCAACACGCTGTTGCGCTACGAGCCCGCCACCGAGAGTGTTGGTTACGTAGATTGACTTGCCCGGCTTTGCCCGCAGGTGGAAGTTATTTGTGATGCAGACTACTACCGCTGGGGAGAACTCAGGTGTTAATGACAACTCATGGTGAAGAATTAACGTCTATTTCGCTTCCCCGAAAGATTGAAATCTGTATCGGCTATTAATCGATAAGGGCCGAATCTCGTTTTGCCCAGAACAATTCCACTTTTTGTCTGCGGATGCGTTTTCGGTATCCCGCGAAGTAGGTACACTTCACCATCTGCTTGAGTATCTGGCTATTATGGAAACAAAACCAAAGTCCTGGCTATTCGGCCTGCTGACCTCGTATCTCCCGCTATTGGGTGGGTGTACCAGTGTACCGGAGGGTGTGACGGTCATATCGGGCTTTGATCTAGAGCGATATCTTGGCACTTGGTATGAAATTGCACGACTTGACCACAGATTCGAACGTGGCCTATCCAACGTGACAGCCACCTATAGCCTCCGTGATGATGGTGGTGTGCACGTAGTCAACCGCGGTTACAAAGAAGAAGACGGAAAGTGGAACGAGGCTGTTGGAAAAGCCTATTTTGTCGAGTCGCCCGATAAGGGCCGCTTGAAGGTTTCGTTTTTCGGGCCCTTTTGGGATGGCTACAACATAATAGAGCTCGACCAGGACGGATATCAATATTCGATGGTGGCTGGTCCGAATCGTTCGTATCTCTGGATACTTGGGCGTATGCCGGCACTGGAGCCGGAACTTGTCAACAGGCTGGTCGGGAAAGCTCGGGAGCTCGGCTTTTCAACAGACGATTTGATATTCATCGAACACACGAGGAAATCTCCGCAACGAAAGGCAAGAGCTGAAACACGCCATCTAGACTAGATTCTTGATGAGCGTCACGTACCATGTCGGTGACAGGCAGCAACGGGTCGGAAGCTAAGAGTTAGTTCTCGAACAGAGGTTCCAATTTTTTGCGGCACAGCTAATTGGCTTATGACCTTCGAAGACGGGTTTGGAAAACGGGGGCGCCTATATGGGCAGCTTGCGACTGATCCTCGGTGACCAGCTGAATCACAATATTTCGGCACTCCGCGGCTACGATCCAAGCCGTGACGTCATCCTCCTGGCCGAGGTTCATGAGGAAGCCACGTACGTCAAACACCACAAGAAGAAAATCGCCTTTTTGTTCTCCGCGATGCGGCATTTTGCCGAGGAACTCAAGGGGAAACGCCATCGCGTCGGTTACGTTCGGCTCGACGATAAGGACAACAGCGGTTCTTTGACGGGCGAGATCGAGCGTGCGGTGAAAAGACACAACCCCGATAAGGTCGTGGTTACTTTTCCGGGTGAATACCGCGTTCTCCAGGCGATGCAACAATGGCAGGAAATGTTCGATATCGAGGTTGATATTCGGCCGGATGATCGTTTTCTCTGCTCGCCTAACGAATTCAAGACCTGGGCCAAGGGCCGCAAGCAGTTGCGTATGGAGTTTTTCTACCGCGAAATGCGCAAGAAATACAAGATTCTTATGCGCAACGGCGAACCGCAAGGTGGAAGGTGGAATTACGACGTCGAAAACCGAAAGCCACCCAAAAGTGGACTGGAGGTACCGCCGCCCTACAAGGCAAAGATGGATACGATGACGCGTGAGGTCTTGGACCTGGTGGCCGATCGCTTCGGCGATCATTTCGGCGACCTCGAACCGTTTCATTTCGCGGTGACCCGCGATCAGGCGTTGTACGCGCTGAAAAAGTTCATGGATGAACGCCTGGCGTATTTCGGAGACTATCAGGACGCGATGGTCGAGGGCGAACCGTGGATGTACCACTCGCATTTGAGTTTGTACCTTAACTGCGGACTTCTAAACCCCCTCGAGACCGTGCTCAAGGCCGAGGAGGCCTATCACCAAGGCAAAGCGCCGCTCAACGCCGCGGAGGGATTCGTCCGCCAAGTCATCGGCTGGCGAGAACACGTGCGCGGGATCTACTGGCTGAAGATGCCGGGATATGCCGATGAAAATTTTCTCGGCGCCAAACGCGCGCTACCCAAATTGTATTGGGGCGGTGACACACGCATGAACTGCTTGCGCCAGTGCGTACGGGAAACCAAGGAAAACGCCTACGCTCACCATATACAGCGGCTCATGGTGTTGGGGAATTTTGCCCTCATAACCGGCGTGGCTCCCAAACATCTGAATAATTGGTTCCTGAGCGTCTATGCCGACGCGTACGAATGGGTTGAGATGCCAAATGTCACGGGTATGGTCTTATTTGCGGATGGGGGATTGCTGGGCAGCAAGCCCTACGCAGCGGGGGGAAACTACATCAACAAGATGGCTACGTACTGCGGTAACTGTCCTTACAGCGTGTCGAAAAAAAACGGCGCCAATGCCTGTCCGTTCAATTACCTTTACTGGGATTTCCTCGACCGCCACAAACGGCGGCTTCGCGACAATCCACGGCTATCGCTGGTATACAGCTCCTTGTCAAAAATGGGCGCTGAGAAAATCGAGGCGGTCCGAAGTGATGCACGGCGTTTTTTGAGAGCCCTGTATCGGGACAAAGGCGTTTGAATTCTTCCGCTGCGTGCGCGGGACGTGCAGCGGTCTTTTCAATAGAGATCGAAGCCTCCCTAAAAAGCTTCGATCCAAGACCTGCCAGAATTCGCAAATGCGTCATCAACGTCGCGTCTAAACACCACTTTAATTCAGACCCATGCGGCCTCCCGCGTGGCGGGAGCGAGTGCGGGAATCAGCCGGATACCTCTGGCATGCGCCAGGCATACGCCGTCGCAATCAATGAAAGAACCCCGAGCAAGAATATCAGCTCTGCGATACCCACCGCGTCTGCAAAGACGCCCACAAGTCCCACTACCAGCATCGCTACACCGATGATGGTATTACTGACCGCCACCAAAGCGGCACGATTTTGCTCGGTAGCAAGATCGACCAGGTAGATCTTGCGCCCCAAACGTACGCCGCTGTGTGCGAAATTCAGCACCAAGAATATCACCGCATGGGAGACCGCGTGCTCCAGCAACGGTGTATCCGCAATCAGCCAGGTCGTCACGCCGAGAAGTCCCGCCACTGCGGCGGCGACGGCAATGACCAAGCGACTGGAGCGGTCACCCATCCAACCCCACAACGGAGCGCTCACGCTGCCCGCGACCGCACCGGCGATAATCAGCATTCCGAGTCCTGCCAGCTCGCCGCCGAGGCGCGCTCGGGCCAGCAACACATAAAACAGTGCGGCCACAGCGACGCTCAGCAACCAGATTCGGGAGACGATGTAGCGGCAAAATACCGGATCGGTCCGCAAAATGCTGAGGCTGCGGATCGCCACGTCGAGCGCGTTACCACCACCAGAAGTCGTACCGGGCGTTTCCCGTATGATGGAAAACAGGACCATCGCCGGCAACCATATCAATGCCGCTAACAATATGAGCCCTGCGGCGGCGGACGCACTTTCTAGGCCACCGGCAAAGAACTCGACATACAGGCCAATTGCAAGCGTGAACAGCCCGGCGATGCCGGAAGCAAGGCCCATCAGGCGTCCCCGTCGAGTCTTGGAGACCGTTTTGCCAACGACGTCCTTCGCCGCCACCGAACACAAGCCCCGGGCCAGACTGTAGCAGACCAGAGCCGCAATAATCGCCACGCCTGCGACGGCGCCGTCGAGACTGATTCCCACTGCGGCCATTGCCAGTAGCGCGATCGAGGAGAGGCCGGCGCCTAAAACCCAGACCCATTTGCGCACTGCCAAGCGACGAATGTAGGCCGCAACGACAAGCTGGCGCAGCAACACGCCCGCTTCGCGAATGGGAACCACAAAGCCGGTAAATGTCGCCGGGATTCCAAGCGATGCGAGAAGCCAAGGAAGGACGAGCTTCGCGCTTGCGAGTTCGTCGGCGACCTTACTCAGCAGGTTGGCGCCGAGATAAGCGAAGAAGTTGTGCGGCTGATCATCACAGGCCGATCCGGGAATATCCTTGCAGACGCGAGCGTCTTCGTCTCCCGTGATCAGGTCGTAAAGGCTTTCAGTCCGGTTGTTGTGGTACATGTGAGAGCAGGATTGACAACTGGTAGTATTTTTCAACCAGCTTAAGAATCCAACATCGTTCCGAAAACCAGCATTAGTGCTACCCCCACCATAAGCGATCCGGTGGCTATGGTCTCGTGGCCTTTCCGATGGGTCTCCGGGATGATCTCGTCGCTGATGATGTAGAGCATGGCGCCACCGGCGAAACCCAGAATACCTGGCAGCAAGGCGGAGGCGAACCAGGCGGCACTGCTGCCCAGTAACCCGCCAACGGGTTCCACTAGGCCGGTAAGGAATGCGATCCCCGCACTCTGGTTACGGGGGTAGCCTGCGGCCATGAGTGCGGCGGCCACCGCTAGGCCTTCAGGCACGTTCTGCACGCCGATACCGACTGTCAGGGCTGCGCCCGTGGTGAAATCGCCGCTCGCAGCACCCACACCGACGGCCATCCCCTCCGGGAAGTTGTGCAGCGTAATCGCAATGACGAATAACCAAAGACGCGCAAGCTTTGTGGTATCTGGACCTTCGCGGCCCGCATGGAAGTGCTCATGGGGCGTGTAGCGATGGATAGTCCAAAGTATCCCTCCGCCCAGTAGCATGCCAGCAATGACCACTACCACGGCGATTGCGCCGTCGTCATATCTCTCTAAGCCGTATTCCAGACCAGGCTGCAGTAGAGAGTAAAAAGACGCCGCCAACATGATACCGGCGGCGCCTGAGAGCAACGCGTCTTCCGTGCGGGGCTTCAACTCCGTGATGGTATAGATGAGCCCTGCTCCTACACTGGTACCCAGACTGGCGGCCAGGCTGGCAAGCGTGCCCGCTAG
>CALZGZ010000374.1 GCA_945787105.1 uncultured Gammaproteobacteria bacterium | reverse complement strand
TCAAAGGCTTCAGCCACTTCGTTACCTCCATGACTGCTCCGATTGCTTCCGGCTGGAGCAAAAGTTGCCGGGTGGGACTCGCACCCACTGAGAAACGCCGCCTTAGCACGGCGCACGCCAATTCCAGTCATTCGGCGCATCGAAACTTTGACCTTTGAAGGGCCGGTGGACTTGCTTTTCCGGTCTAAAGCGGATTTCGGTTGTTTCGTTACGCCAACCTCTCTTTGCACCGCGTCACATTGTTGCACTACCCAGAGAGCCGAACATCCACTGTTGGTGTTTCCTCCACTTCAGCCGCACCGGGTTGGTGTCTATTTCGGAAACAAGAACTGAAGTTGCGCCCGCAATTTGTTGTCCCGCGTGTGGGGCGCGTGTCTCGACATGTTGGAACCTCCTAGATTGCTCATCGGGTCCTGTCAATATCCAGCATCATCTGTCAATGGCACACTGCAATCGAGAGATTACTCTCCGCGAATGTTGCTGGATTCCGCGGGGACCTCGTACGGATTGAGATCAACTGCCAACGCCTTGGCAGCGGTGCCCGGGAGCACTTCAAATCTGATCTCGAACGTCACCAGGGTCTTCGCAATCTGCGCGATAATGTCGACGTTGCCATCCGCCTTGGCGGTGCCGTCCTCGATCGACGCGGCAAAGGTCTTTTGCCCCATCATGATGTTTTCGAGATCGGAACGATTGATGGTAACGGTCAGATCGGGATCCTTGTGGAGAAACCCCTCCACGTTAGTGAACGTTGCGTTCGACAATTCGATCGCATACTTTTCACCATTGTCGGGCGTGATCAGGTTGATCGAAAACTCGAGACCTTCCGCCTTTTTGCTGTCCATGCGCACGCCGATGAAGTCGAGAAACAGCTCCGTCGACATCGCACCAATGATGTCCGGACCGGAGGAGTCAGGTGACGCGCCCTCCGGAATACCCGAGCGCAGCTCGAATGCCCCGGCCAGGAAACTGTTGCGCAGTCCGGGGTTCTCCTGCTGGTAGCCGATCTGCTCCCACACGTCGGCCAGCAGGTCCTTGGCCGCCTGGTTTTCAGGCTCGGCCCAGACGAGCTTGTCGAGGATTTCCTGGGCGTAGAAATATTTGCCTTCATCATACAGTTCCTGGCCCCGCTTCATGATCCTCTCGGCACCGCCCATCATCTCGACGTAAAGCGGTGCGGAGTCCTCCGGCGACAGCGGTATCAGCGTGGCGGGATTGGCATCCCAGTACCCGAGATAACGGTTGATCACACCGCGGCTGTTGTGCTGTGGTGAGCCGTGATAGCCGCGCGCAAACCAATCGTCCTCAAGACTAGGCGGCACGCGGTAAACATTGTGAATCTGGTTGATTGTCACGCCCTGATTCGCATAGTGCAACACTTGATTGTTCAGATGCGCGTAGGCATCGCGCTGGCCGCGCAGTACCTCCTGGATCCGCTCGTTGCCCCAGCGCGGCCAGTGATGCGAGGCGAACATGACCTCGGCTTCTTGACCATACAAATAGAGTGCGCGGCTAATGTATTTCGACCAAGCCAGCGCATCGCGCACCTGCGCGCCTCGCAAAGTGTAAATATTGTGAATGGTGCCCGTAACGTTTTCCGCCATCCATAACGCTTTCATTCCCGGAATGTAGGTGTTCATTTCCGCCGGTGCTTCCGTGCGGGGCGTATTCTGGAAAATCATCTTGATGCCGTCGACGGCGATCTCCTCCAAGGCTTCCTCGACGACCCGTGTTGGCGCCAGCAATCCCAGATTGCCCGCGGAAACGTTCTGGGCCAGGCCTTGCCCGGCATGGCCGAATGGACTGGCCGGCAGCAGCACGCCGTACTGATAGAACAGGCGTCGGTTCATCGCGTTGCCGGCATAGATATTCTCAGAGACCGTGTGCAGCATGAATTCGCGCGGCGCGATGATCTCCACCTTGCCAGCTGCCAGTCTTTCGGGATCCACAACGCCTCGGATTCCACCGAAGTGGTCGCCGTGGGAGTGCGACACGATGACCGCCACGACTGGCAGGTTTTCGATCTTTTCGTTGATGAGTTCGAGGCCAGCCCGAGCCGTCTCGCGCGACGTCAACGGATCGAACACGATCCAGCCCGTCTTGCCGCGCATGAACGTGATGTTCGCCAGATCAAGGCCGCGTACTTGGTAGATCCCCGGGATGACTTCGAACAGGCCCGTTTTCTGATTGAGGGTGGACTGCCGCTGCAGCGACGGGTGGATGCTGTCGAAGTCGCGATCCTTTGATAGAAACTCGTAACGCTCGATATCCCAAGCAACGTGGCCAGCGTCGGCCTTGATCACCATGGACTTCAGCGGTGCGATAAAACCTTTCTCCGCCTCTTCGAAGTCGCGCTTATCCGCAAACGGCATCGTTTCGCGAGCTTGTCTGATAACTTCCAGCGTTTGTTTAGAAGGCGGTTTACCTTTGGGATGGAAATGCTCATCGGGTGATTTTGCATAGGGCAAGGAAGCGGAAGCGCCGCCCGCCGCATTTGTTGCTCCTGCCACCGAGAAGCAAAGAGCAAGCAAAACCACCACGAGCCCATTCTTCTCAACTGCAGAGTACTTATTCCGAAAATAGGGCATTTCTCGTCTCCTTATTAATTTCGTGTTCGCGTTAGTTCTAGTTCGTGGTCTCAGTAGTCTCGGTGGCAACGGCGGCGCCGTATATTAAATAAACCTAGTAAATCTATCAAGAATAATTGGGAGTGGATTTCCACGCCGGCGAATTTGAACCTGAATAATCTCGATTGGGTAGAAGCGTGACTTCGCCTGTGTGAACAAACCGTCAACGCTTCAGAACAACACAGGTCACGCAGGCCCTTATCTGCAATAAGACTTCGGTTCCAACGGTTGGGGCGTGTGCTATTAGAAATTGCGAACGCCTGCAGCGCAGCAAAGCCACAGCCGAACTATTACGCTTCCACACGATATCGTGACGCTCTGAATGGCTGCTTCGACCACCACTCCGGTCGTCGTTACATCCAGAGGCCGAGCGACAG
>CALZGZ010000373.1 GCA_945787105.1 uncultured Gammaproteobacteria bacterium | reverse complement strand
TCAAAGGCTTCAGCCACTTCGTTACCTCCATGACTGCTCCGATTGCTTCCGGCTGGAGCAAAAGTTGCCGGGTGGGACTCGCACCCACTGAGAAACGCCGCCTTAGCACGGCGCACGCCAGCTCCTGTCATTCAAGGCAAGAGGCAGGAACAGCTCCTGTATAACTCATTGCCGACTTTCGCAGGATCGGGACGAACTGGCGCTTACGACCCGATGCTGCTGTCGAAGTTCTAGGCGGCACAACGGCCGGAGTGCTGTTCGAAGCAGTCGTTCGGTTTCAGGCAAGCATGCCATCGTGTACAGATGAATCATGTCAGCCGTGCGGGTTCCAAAAGGAGCGGTAAAAATCGATGGATGACGTAAGGATATCGGTGTCACGGACTTCTTAGCAATGCCGATGCGAATAAATTTGACTTTTATTCCGGGGCGAGGCCAAAATCGTCATCCGTGTTGGGCATAGAAATGAAAAGGCATCCTGCTCTGCGGTTGATTCTTGTTCTGGCGCTGCTGGTCGGCCAGTGTCTGGTCGTTGCTCATGCGGCGGAACATGACACGGATCACCGATACCATCGCGCCTGCGCATTATGTCTGGCCGCAGCAAGTATCGATGCTCCACTCGGTGCGCCTGCTGTTCAGGCGGTTGCTTGCGGAGCGTACGTCCGAGACTGTGCGGTTCTTTCTAGGCAGCCTAAGGCGCGCTATCCACTCAACCTCCGCAGTCGCGGTCCCCCCACATCCTGATTCGCTCTTGAGTTCTCTTGGCCCGGAATAACAACCACCGGGCGCTTTGTTTGCGTCATCAGCAACTAGCAAGGAGTGAGTCATGCGAAAGCAATTCTACGCGGTCATGGTTTGTGTGCCCGCTTTTCTTAATTCGTGGTCGGTCTACGGAGACACAGCCGAAGAAATCCAGCAGATCAGGGAAGAGATGCGGCAGATGCGAGAGGACTATGAAAAGCGGCTGCAGGTACTTGAGCAAAAATTAGAGCGCGCCGAGCAGTCCGTAAGCGCGAAAAAGGAGAAGGCCAAGTCGCCTGCGACGGCGGAAAAGGCAGCGGAGGTAGCGGGTGCATATGAGAGAACAACGGGAGCATCGGGACGTGCGGGTGCGGCGCAGCCTGGGAACCCCGCAATCGGCGTCATCTTGCAAGGCACGTACGCTGACTACAGTTCCTCCGCGGAGCCTGAGATTCCGGGATTCCTTCTCGGGCCGGAGACCGAACTGCGACCGGAAGGATTTTCCCTGCGCGAGTCGGAGCTTAATTTTGAGGCCAATGTGGACGACAAATTCCGGGCGTGGTTGACCGTCGGTCTGGAGAACGAGGAGGGCGAAACCAAGGTCGAGGTAGAAGAGGCCTACGTCGACACCCTGGCATTACCGGCCGGTTTGGGCCTTAAGTTCGGCCGCTTCTTTTCGGATATAGGATATCAAAATCGACTTCACAATCACGCGTGGGACTTCGTGGACGCACCTTTGGCATACCGAGCGATGCTGGCGAATCAACTCAGGGACGACGGCGTGCAACTCCGCTGGGTGGCGCCGACGGACCTGTTCGTGGAGCTGGGCACGGAGCTCTTGCGGGGTGACGGGTTCCCGGCTGGCGGGGAGGATCGATCCGGGGTGAATGCATACACCGTGTTTTCACATGTAGGCGGAGACTGGGGTGTAAGTTCCTCGTGGCGGCTCGGCCTGTCTCATCTCGTGGCTGATGCCGATGGACGTGAAACCGGAGAAGAAGACAGCGACGCGCGCTTCATCTTCAACGGCGATAGTGATCTGACCATCGCCGATTTCGTCTGGAAATGGGCGCCCCAAGGTAACCCTACGCAGAGAAACTTTGTTCTCCAAGCGGAGTATTTCTACCGGGATGAAGACGGCGACATCAGTTTCGATGACGGTTTAGGGAGTGTGACCGATACGCTCTACGACGGCACTCAGGAGGGTTTCTACATCCAAGGGGTGTATCAATTTATTCCGAAATGGCGAGTGGGAGCCCGATATGATTGGTTAACTGCGGATAATGACGTCAGCAATAATCCAAATGGGGAGTTCGATATCCTGGCCCAGGATAGCGATGACCCCAAGCGTTACAGTCTGATGGTGGATTGGTCGAACAGCGAATTTGCACGTGTACGTTTGCAATACAACCGGGACGAGTCGCGCCCCGACGGCGAGACGGACGACCAAGTAGTTCTCCAGTACATACATAGCATCGGATCGCACCCCGCACACCAGTTTTAGGAGGAATTGGGAATGCGAACAATCGCAGCTTTAATACTCTCGCTAACTGCTGTGCTCGCAAGCCAGTCGGTTCTGGCCGCGCTCAGGGTGTTCGCCTGTGAGCCCGAGTGGGCGGCGCTTATCAATGAGCTCGCTGGAGAGCGGGTCGATATCTACACTGCTACCACTGCTCTACAAGATCCTCATCTCATACAAGCCCGCCCCAGTCTGATTGCGCGCGTTCGTCGCGCAGATCTTATCGTCTGTACTGGAGCGGAATTGGAGATGGCTTGGTTGCCGGTCTTGCTGAGGCGAGGCAACAATCCCAAAGTGCAGCCCGGCACACCGGGGTATTTCGAAGCCTATACTTACGTTGAGATGCTGGAAATCCCTGTGCAGGTGGATCGTGCAGAGGGCGACGTCCATGCCCTGGGTAACCCGCATATTCAGACTGATCCGCGCAATATCCTCAAGGTGGCAGAGGCGTTAAGCAAGCGCCTGATCGCAATCGCTCCCGACGATGCTGAGTTTTTCAGGGGGCGTTACGAGGGGTTCTCGACGCGATGGACAGAGGCAATGCGTCGGTGGGAGCAGTTGGGTGAGCCGCTGCGGGGGGTAAAGGTGGTGAGCGACCATAAAGCCTGGCCGTACTTGTATAATTGGTTGGGTCTTTCCGAGATCGCCACCCTGGAACCGAAACCTGGTATTCCCCCGAGCGCTGCGCATCTCTCCCGCGTGCTGTCTATAGTTGAGAGCACGAAGGCACGTATGATTGTCCGTGCCACCTATCAGGACTCGCGACCTGCGGAATGGCTCGCTTCCAGATCCCAGCTACCAATCGTCGAGTTACCGTTCTCTGTTGGCGGCGTTCCCGAAACGGATGATTTGTTTAGTTTATTTGAAGTCACGTTGCAGCGTCTCGTTGAGTCGCTGCGATGACGGCGGAAATCGATTGGTCTTTGTTGGGACCGCCGTTGGTCGCTGGTTTGTTGATCGTCATTACTCACGTCGCATTCGGCCGCGAGGTCCTGAAACGCGGGATCATTTTTATCGATCTGACGATCGCCCAGGTCGCAGCGCTCGGAGTAATCGTGGCCGGTGCTCTGCGGCTGGCGGAAGCCGTGTGGGGCGTTCAGGCAATTGCTGTGACCGCAGCACTCTTGGTCGCTGCATTACTGTCTTGGACTGAACGGCGTTGGCCGCGACTGCAGGAAGCCTTTATCGGTAGTTTGTATGTGATCTCCGCAAGCGTCGCATTAATTTTATTAGCAAACGATCCCCATGGTGCCGAGTCATTCAATAAGCTGCTTTCCGGACAGTTGCTATGGGTAACCTATGAACAAACGTTGCCGATAGCGTTGCTCTACGCTGGTATCCTGGTCGCGTGGTGGCTTTGGGGCCACCGAAAACAGAGTTTGTTCTATTTCTTGTTTGCGTTGCTGGTCACCGCTTCGGTTCAACTCGTCGGTGTGTTGCTCGTTTTTGCGACCTTGATACTGCCCGCGCTGGGCATCAGTCGGACAAATAGGAGCAGTGCTTTATTGGCAGGTTACGGCGTCGGAACCATTTCCTACATTTCCGGTTTGTGGGTTTCATTCGCTTTTGATATGCCAGCAGGCCCGCTGGTTGTTTGTTTGCTTGCCATCTTCTCTTTAGTAGCGTTCGTCGTATTTGGGCCGAGCAAGGTCAATGAAGCCGGACTTTCGTGAAACACGACGACGGTATGCCAATACTCGTTTTCGGCCCTCGTGCGTAGCGCGGGATATCCGCCCCCGGTCGACGGCCGCGTTCACAATACAGTACCTGAAGGTCCGCTGCGCGTATGACACTGGCCGTTCCAAGGGCAAAAATTCGATAGGTCCGAATACCCGGAACTGGCCGAAAGCGCCAGCTCAACAAAATAGCGCCAATGACAGCAACGGGCACTTTGCACGCATTCCCAGATGAGGTCGCGACCGGCTCCTTTGGGTCGGGTCCAGGCGTTGCCCTTACCGATGAAGTTATCGCGGAGAACCGCACGTTGATATTGCGGTACAATAGACAGCCGTCAGGCCAACAAGAGCCGTTCGGGCGTATGCCGAAAGAGAGATCTGAACGGTTGCTGGGCCTATCCTTTGCGGACATTCGCCAGCATGTGACCCGCACAACGACGGTCTCGTTATCCAAATCGAAGGACCATCGCTCCAGCAATTCGGACCGTCGTCCAGATGGGGAAGGGCGACTACTCAGAGCACTAGCCGTCCACGCAGGCCGAATACCCACAGAGAGTCTTCATTGGCATTGAGCGCCGGGTCTTTGAGATATTGTAGATCCGCAGTCACCGCGAAGTTTTGGCCGAGGTTGATGCGATAAAACAGCTCGGTGGCGATTTGGTCGTCGAGTCCGGACCCAAAAGTGGTTTCGTTGGGCTCGCCCCAGTTCAACCCAAAACCCAACAGGTTGCCCCCCGGCGTGGGTTGATAACCGATACCAACACTCAGCGATTTCTCCAGCAGGGTCCCAGCGTCCTCGGCCCAACCGGCGCGCACGAACGGCAGCCAGCGCTGGTCGAGGTAGCGTGTGAACGAGACATTGACGCCCTTGCCAGTGGGAACGGCAAGCTCATCCTGCTGGTCCTTGTGCCACAACGTGATGTGATAGTTATCCAATACCAGTCGCTGGTGGGAAGCCGTCCAACCGAACTCGATGCTCTTGAAGTACTCGTTATCTTCGAAGAATGTGTCAAATCCTTCGAATGGATCGGTCGGATCGGCATTGGCGTCGGTGAGGCCGCCAATGAGATAGTAGTTCTCCCCCAGCATGGTGGCCCCCGCAAGACCGAGGGTGGCATCGTTGGGCAGGGCAATGGTCGCGCTGCCGGTGCTGAAAGCGAAGTTGAAAAAGTGCAGCCACGGGCTGGCCAGCGCGTAGACGTCGACATAATCTGTGCTATCGAGGAAGCCGGCAATCAGTGTTGAGCGGCCCTGGTTGAAGCGCTGGCGCCAGTACAGGTTGGTGGTGCGAAACCCCTGGTCGCTGAAGGGCGGTTCCTGAAGGCCGACATAGCCAAGTTCGCCTAGTGCGAATCCGCTCGGCGGCGGAGTCGTGTAGCCATGGCGGTCTTCGATCTTCCAGACGAATGCCCCGGTGTTGTTGGTCCCGCGGTTGACCAGATCCCACGAACCGTAGAAACGTGCGATTCCACCGGAGGCGTTGCCCCGCGTCATGCCGTCGCCGGACAACCCCACGGCCGAATAATCGACACTGAAAGCGATGCCGGTCTTGTCTGTGACCGCTTTTTTCCAATTGTTCCAGGCTGCGAGCGGATCGCGCTTGATGATAGATATCGTCGGCGCACGATCCGCAGCGATGGTGTTCTCGGTGGCGTCCGGCCCACCGAAGCCCGGACTGCTGTCGAACTCTGACGCCGAAGCCACAGCACTCGCAACGAACGCAAAAAACAGCCCCGACTGCACGGCAGCACGCGTTCTGATCAGGTCCATTGCGATTTCGTCCCGTACCGTTTCACTTCCTGATGAATGGATTCTCGCTAGTCGGCTGTGGTCCCGGATCGATGCCCCCCTTGGCCTTTCGGGTAATTCGTCGTAGAGAAGTCCGCCAGTGCCATATCGCGCCTTACCGTGCTTTTGTCCTCGTGGACCCCATGAATCGGGCAGAAGATACGCTCCGCGATGTCTTCTTGGGGCGAAACCGCAAACCATGCGGTGGCGATTGGATTGCCGCCCGATGATCGCGAAGAACTCTTCTGTGGCTTCGGTTGCGTCTGCGAGTCGCCGGCTCCATGGTCGAGTACCTCGTCGGGCACCGAGGTTCCCAGAAGTTTCTCCAGGTAACTCTTCTTGGTAAGCGGCACGAAACGCCCGTTCTGCTCAACGGGGTAGCGGATCGCCTTACCGGGGTAAAGTCCGTTTTGAACCCGCGAGTCCTTGACCATGATCGTACCGCTCACCAGCACATAAGGAATACCGGTGGACGGCAGTCCGTTGGTACCGGCCTTGTAGTCCGCATTGTCGGTGACGGTTTGCGGGTCGAAAATCGTGATATCCGCCACCATCCCTTCCTGCATGCGCCCGCGGACCTGCATGGCCTCAATGCCGGCATCACCGAGGTGCTTCGCCGACCAATAGCCGTTCTGAGCCAGGATGTGCATCAGTGGAACGTCGTGCTCGCGGGCGAGCCGCAAGGTCTTCGCGTGGGTTCCCGCCGTCCTCGGGTGGCCGTTGAAAGCCTCGAACGGATCGTCCCAGCCAAGCTGCTTGCCTTTGATGTCCACGGGCGGCATCTGATCACCCGCCACGGTCATGTGCGGAACCCGCAGCCACAACGGCAGCCAGGCCTCGCGGGAGAGAAGGCACAGGATGATGATGTACGCCGGGTCGTCGGCGACGATTTTGTCGTAGATCTCCCGGTTCATCTTTTCCCCGGTCCGTGGATCGATCAGGTTGGTGTAATCGAGACCCAAAGACCCGATGTTATCCGGCTTGATGAACTCCGATCCGATCGTTGAAGATCCACAGGTGTAGGGGTAATACTCCGACCAGACGTTATAGCCGCGATCACGCAGCAACTGCAGGTGCTCCTCGACCTCCCACCAGCCGAAATTGTTGTTGTGGCTGAGGATCAGTGGTTGGTTCAAGGCTACGCCGTTGGCAATTTGCTCGAACGCGCCAAGGGTCGCTTCCGTAGGTGGTTTCGTATTACCCAGCAGGCGTACGTGCGATGCATAAAGGCGTCTATAGTTTGCCGATGTTTTCTGCACGTTGAAGAGTTCGAAAGTCGTGACACCGTTCCCCATGTAACCGGTCGTCGAGGCAATCCCCAGCGCGCCGGCTTGCAGATCCTGGTCCATGTTGGTGAGCATCTCGTTCAGCTGATCGATCGAAGCTTCCGTTACGGCCCAGTCGGGTTTGTCGTTCTCCTCATAAGACTGGTTACGCAACCGGGCGAAATCGCTCCCATCCGCCGGTTCTGGAATCGGCATCTTGTCCAGTACGCGCATCCGGTGGAACTCGTGAGAAACCGCCGCCCCGAAGTTCGCGGGCCATTTTCCTTCGCGCTGCGCGTACCAGGCGTCGATATTGATGGTGCCCAGTTCGAGGTCCATTGGCGTCGTGACGCCGTCGCGCAAGCTGGCCTTAATCCCCCAGGCATTGCCCGCACCGTGATGGTGCGTATCGATGAATCCGGGCGCGACGACGTGCCCGGTCGCGTCAATCTTCTCTTCACCGGAAATCTTTTCTTTAGTGATCGTAACGATCTTTCCGTCCTTGATACCGACGTTGCGCACCGCATCGAGGTAGGTCTCCGGGTCCATCACCCGGCCATTGAGGATGACCACGTCGTGGTCCTGTGCGGCGGTTGGCGCTGTCATGGTCACAGACAGTGTTAACGCCGTTAGAAGGCGAGCAAACTTATCTTTCATATCAGCTATCTTGAATTTATGAAGGAGTTATACGACGAACGACAATCAAGCGATGAGCCCTTGGTGGCTCCTCTCGTCTTGTTTCGGAAATGCGACACCTCTTTTTTTACAAGGTGTTCTTGTAGATCGCGCCGCTGAGCATGATCAGGCGGATAGTCTCGATGGGTTTCCATTCGGGTTCCGCATCGAACCACTTGTCGGTGCCACCAATGACACTGATGTCTTCCAGTGGATTGCCATCAACCAGGAGAAGATCCGCGTAGGCACCGGGCTCGATCACACCAAGCTTGCCCTCGCTGTAGGGATTTCGGGGGCCAGACATAGCCAGCATCTCGCCAGCCGTCGATGTCAGCTGCTTTAACACCTCGAAGTTACTGTCGAACGTCTGGGTGCGCCACCATAGTTCGTAACGGCGTGCCCGTTCGGCATCCTCGAACTTACCAACATAGTCAGAGGCAAATACAACTTTCACGTTATTCTTGAGAAGGTTCCGCCCAAAATCCTTGAACTTCTCGCCAAGCGCCTTAACCATCGGGATCTTAGCCTTAGGCATTAGTGGATTGCGCGCGAGATCGGGCGAGATGCCCCACATCTGCGGCACCACGTATCCTCCCTCCTTGGCGATCCGTTGCATGGTCTCTTCCGAAATAAAAAAGCTATGCTCAAAGGTCTTTACCCCGCAGTCGAGCAGACGGTCGACTGCACGATCGGTGAACGTGTGGGCGGCGACGTAGGTACCCCAGTCCTTCGCCGCTTCTACAATGGCGCAGATCTCGTCCTTGGAAAATTGGGTGGTGTCGATGGGGTCGAAGCGGGACGATCCACCACCACCACCCATAATCTTGATCTGGGTAGCACCATTACGCAGGTTGAGTCGGGTGGCCTTCAGCGCTTCCGGCACACCGTCAACAACATTACCGATGCCCATGCGTTCAAAGTTTGAGAGGTCGCCGGCGTCATGGATGCTAAAGCCTGGATCGGCACGATCACGGAAATCGCCATGGCCTGAAGTTTGAGAGATAAAACCGCCCGAAGGATAAAGGCGTGGCCCGACTACACGCCCGGAATTGATCGCGCGCGCCAGGCCAAAGGCAGGTCCACCCATATCTCGCACAGCGGTGAAGCCATCCATCAGGAAGCGTTCCATTACAATTACCGCGTTATAGGAAATATCGGTGAGATCCATGTCGCGTTCGACCGGTCCGAAGTCGTCATTGATCATCACATGAGCGTGACCGTCAATCATGCCCGGCATCAGTGTGCGGCCCCCACCATCGATCACGGTAGCGTTCACTGCCTTGATGGGCTTTTTCGAAACCTCCTTGATCAGCGTGCCTTCGATTAGCACGTTAGCATCCATAATGCGTTCTTTATTCTTGCCATCGAAGACGTGGACGTTGGTGATCAGTATCTGATCCTGCTTCTCCTCGTGGAGAATCTCCGCCCCGAGCAGGCCAGGCGTAAACACGCTGGCGTTATCGTATGCAAAGCCTTGGCTGTTCGACAGGGTAACGAATGCAAACAGGGCCGCAGTCAGTGCTTTAGTGTCTTCATGCTTGATCCTCTTGTCAATTTCATAGTCCGAGCGATGGCTCTCCTCACATCGCGAGTCATTGCCGTAGCCCCCTCTGGCAAAAATTCGCGCGCATCGGCACAACTTCGATGAAAAGGTCTGTTGTCGTGCTCGTGCCAGTTATTTGCCCCAGCGGTCTCAGCGGCAAGGCGGCGGTATGCTAAAATAACCCAGCAAGGATCTCAAGAATACATGTCATTTAATTGGCACGCCGGAGGAAACGATTCTGATAATTTCGATCAACGGTTGAAGCATTACTCCACCTGTGTGAACGAACCGTGAATGTTTTAGCACAACACAATCAGGCCAAGCCCTTACATCTGCAATCAGATAGAAATTGCGAAATCGTGCGGCGCAGTAAAAAAGCCACAGCCGATCTATTTCGCTTTCACACGATAGCGTGACTCTTTGAATGGCTGCTTCGACCACAACTCCGGCTGCTGTGATGCCTGGAGGCCGGACGGCGGCAAAGGGTCGTAAGCAGAAATTCTGTTTACGAAAACGGGAGGCGATTTATCTGCGTTGCCGCGAATCGTGGTTCCCAATCAGCAGTAGTCAATCAAAACAGAGAAGCAGACGTTCGTCTTACGTCAGTCGAAAGCTTTCGTCGACGAGACGACGTGCGTGACGCGTAGGTACTTTGCCGACAGCGTGACATTAAGCGTCTGGCTGATCCCCGGAAACCGGTGCACCGGTTGGTACTTTGCCCAGAACTCTTCGAAACTTGGTCTTCCGGCCTCTTTTTCCGCGCTCCAACAGATATTCCTCAGTTGCAAGCGCAGCGATCTTTTCAGCCGCCGCGGTTGTAAGAATCTGGTTGATAGAAATGCCTTCCTTCGCAGCGAGCTCCTTCAGTTTTTGGTGCAGAGAGTTGGGCAATCGTAAACTTAGCGTACTCATTTCAGTTCTCTAATTTGCGTAGTAACGCCTGAGGCGTTATCAATTTTACCCCCACAGATTCCGCTCCCGCGAAATCATTGGTATTGAACGTAACCAGGTAGTCCACACCTGCCGCCACGGCAACCTCAAGTACAAGATCGTCACCGGGATCCTTCAGAAGTGGCCTCCACAAATAATAGATTTCCTGGTGCCAGGATACAGAACACAGAAAATCGAGAAAATCGCCCACGTCCTGCTTAGTGAGTGGGCTTGCCTCAAGCGAACGAAGCATGGCGTCTTCATACTCGAGAACCAGAGGTACCGACAATACCGGTTGAAACGGAAGCTCCTTTTCAGCCAACCGCGACAGCAGAGCGAATGACGCGCCTTCCCGAGAACGAATTGCCGCAATTAGAACATTCGTGTCCAATACGACTTTTCGCAACTTCATTACGGTATCATATACGATACCAATAAAATATCAACCCCGGATATCTAACAACGATCCAGAGGAGCTATATTTCTTAATTTTGTGTCGTGTCGACAAATCCAGAATCGGGAAAATCCTTCCAATATTTTCAACGAGCGATCAATAAAAGTAATAACTTGCGGGAGCAAAGCTGGCGAAAGTATTGGAAATGAGAAAAGAAGAAGCCGCCGATCCGTCAGCAGCTTATCGCGATCAGAGCCACACACTCATAATCCGTCGGTCCCAGGTTCGAGTCCTGGCGGGCCCACCCATAACTAAGCTGTTCATATCCAATCACTACCGGGAAAAATTCATGTCCATACTCAGCCAAAGAGCGCAACATATT
>CALZGZ010000372.1 GCA_945787105.1 uncultured Gammaproteobacteria bacterium | reverse complement strand
GCGCGACTGCGAACCAGCGTTGGGAACAACGCCGCAGCTACGTCCGCCTCATCGGGCGCTATCGTTTCGTAGCCGCCTCGCTCCTGAACCTCGCTGTAGAGTAATTTGTGCTCCAGGAACAACACCGGGTATGGCCACTGATTCACGGCATCGATGAGCAGCTGGCCCACGTCGTGCCGGTGGCTGCCGTACACCACGGTCAGACCTGGAATAGACGTGAAGAGGTTTTCCGGACTCTGGCTGTGAGTGGGCCCGTAACCGCGCCGCCCGCCACAGGCTGTACGGATCACCATGGGTATCTCCACGTCGGTGAACACGCCCGGAAATTTCACCGCGTGATTGTAGATCTGATCGGTGCACAGTGTCAGGAAGTCGGCAAACATGATCTCCGCAATCGGGCGGTAACCGGCCATCGCGAGGCCAATGGCGGCACCGGTAATGCCAGCTTCACTGATGGGGGTGGAGATGACCCGCCCGGGAAAATCCGTGGATAGACCGGCAGTCACTTTGAACGCCCCTCCGTAGGGATCGTGCAGATCTTCCCCCAGCAACAAAACTTCGTCACTGCTCTCGAGGAGATGCCGCAAGGCGCTATTCAACGACAACCTCACATTGGCGCCGGAAGTTTGGGCATACCTCTCGGGCTGTATTCGCGGCGGGGTGGGGGGTTGCTTGAAGATGTGCGCCGGAATCTCCTCGAACTCCGCCTTTAGGGAGGCGGCGGCGCGCTCCGCGACCTGATCGATAAACGCATCATTGCGGCGTTCAATATCCGCCCTCACGTCCTCAGGCAAATTGTCACCCAATCGCGCGAGCGGATCGCGCCGGCGGATCGCGTCCATTTCAGCCTCGTCACGCAAGTCATCGCCCTTGCTGTGCGGCCCCATGCGCGTGGTATCCAGGATCAGGAACCCGGGCCTGCCGCTGGTACGCACCGTTTGCGTGATGTTTTCCACCTGCGCGAAGAAGTCGGGTTGGTCATCGCTCAGCCGCCATGTGGTCAACCCAAACGCCTTGCCGCGCGTTGCGATATCGCCGGCCAGAGTGTCGGCGGTATATGTAGTCTGCGCAATGCCGTTGTTTTCAATCACGAACAATACCGGCAGCGCCCAGATGGAGGCGAGATTGAGGCTCTCGTAGAACAACCCCTGGCCCAGCGTACCGTCACCGACAATCACTACGACCATCGAGCCATCTCCATCCCGCTTGTGGCCGAGCCCCATGCCCACGCCGATGCCGGCCATCCCACCCTGGACACCGTTGCTGTGAAAATGACGATAGGCGAGATGTTGGCTGCCACCGTGCCCACCACACACCCCATCGCGCCGTCCCATGATCTCGGCGACCAAACCGGCGAAGTCCCCAGAGTAGGCAAGAAAGTGGCCGTGATTGCGATGGGTGGAGAGGACGACATCGCGTGGATGCGTCAGGCAGCGCACCACGGCCATTTGACAGAGCTCCTGACCCAGGCACGTGTGCGTCGTGCCGGAGACCAGTCCCTTGCTGAACTGCTCTAGGAGAAGTCGTTCGGTGCTGCGAATCAGATGTCCGTAGGCATACAGGCTGCGCGCGTCGAGATCGATCAAGGGCTTGCCGTGCACATCGCTCTCGAAGCCCGGCACCGCATTGAGGCGAAACCTATTCAATTTTTCGGCGTATTTGCTATGCAAGGGATTTCACGGCAGCCCGACATTCGGTTGCACAATCAGTCAAATAGATCATAGTTGTGGAATACAGGACGTCCAGATTGCCTCAGACTGATACTCTTACACAATGTTTTCAGAACACCTTGGTCAAGTCAAAGGCACAAAGGCATAATCGATCAAGCATGCGCGGGTGTATTGCCGCCTGCGGCACAGATTCGACAACGATAGGACAGCACCTGCGAGAAGTAGCCCCCATGGCAAAACCCACATTAAAACCGGTGACGGATGACACGCTATGGGAGTTTTGTCAGTTTCTGCATACCAACCTGAGCGGGCGCATTGCCGTCGAGGAATGGATGCGGGCGTTCCAGGTTCCGTGGCTCCCCGACAGACCCAATTATGGCTTCCTGGCACGCGACCAGGACACCATCGTCGGGGGGATCGGGGCAATCTATTCGCAACAGTTTATACACGGAAAGGCTGAACACTTCTGCAACATCACCAGCTGGTGTGTCCTCGACGCCTACCGCGCACAGAGCATGCGACTGGCGATGGCCCTCGTTTCCCAGCAAGGTTTTCATTTCACCGATCTTACGCCCACAGCCGTAGTTGCCGACGCCCTGCGCTTTCTCAAGTTCAAATCCCTGGATGCGCGGCGCACGGTATTTCCCAACCTGCCGTGGCCAACCCAACGCCTCACCAACATTCGGGTAATCAGCGATGGAGATGAAATCCAAGGGATGCTCCCACCCGACGCTGCGAGAATCTACGCCGACCACCGCGGCTTCCCCTGGCTGAAGCATGTTGCGCTGGCGAGCGCCGATGATAGCTGTCACATCATATTCAAGAGACAAGAACTGAAGAAGCTACCGTGTGCAGAGATATTGAGCGTCAGTGATCCGAATGTGTTCGTCAAGTATCATCGAATACTGGGCCACCACTTTCTTTTTAAGCACGGATTAGCGACGACGCGAATCGAATCGCGATTTCTCAACAACTTGCCAAGGTTTTCTACACAGATCAGCGGCTACCGTAACAGGATGTACCGCAGTGACACACTGCAGGCACACGACATCACTAATCTATACTCCGAGTTAATGGCACTAGACCTGTGATGCAAAGAGAACTCATCCATCTCCCGAGAGACGCGCGTCCTATTCTTTCGGTCGTCATACACACCGAGGAAGAATTCGACTGGAGCAAGGGTTTCGATCGCAACGCGACCAGCGTTGTCCATATGCGATATGTCCATCGCGCACAAGATATCTTTGATAAATTCGGCATAACGCCGACTTACGTGGTCGACTATCCCATCGCCTCTCAGGAAGATAGTATTCGGCCGCTCAAGGAGTTCAGCGACAGCGGCCAAGCCGTGATCGGCGCCCACCTGCATCCGTGGGTCTCACCTCCTCACGAAGAGCAAGTATCTGCTCGCAACTCTTATCCGGGAAACCTGCCCCGCGAATTGGAAGCCCGAAAGCTCGCCATCCTCTCCGAGCAGATCGAGGCAGCCTTCGGCTATCGGCCGACCGTCTACCTCGCGGGGCGTTACGGATTCGGCCCTCATACGGGCGAGATATTGCATGAGCTGGGATTCGAGGTAGATGTCAGTCCCGCCCCACCGCTGGACTTCCGTGACGACGGTGGCCCAGACTACTCGGGCTTCTCCAGCCATCCCTATTGGTTCGGCAGCAAGCGCCGGCTACTCGGCCTTCCAGGCACCGGGGCCTATGTCGGCCTGTTGCGACGCGGCGAGCATAGGCTTTACTCTGCAGCCACTCATCGCCGACTTCGGTACGCCCGCCTGCCGGGCATGCTCTCCCGGCTACGCTTACTGGAAAGAATCCGGCTCTCTCCGGAAGGCTATACCTCGGAAGAACTCAAAAGGCTGACACTGGCTTTGTTACGGCGAGGCTTCCGGGTCTTCGTGTTCAGTTTTCACTCCCCATCTGTGCACCCCGGATTCACTAACTACGTGCAAAGCAAGGACCAGTTGCAGGCCTTTCTTAACAACTGTCGCAATTACCTCACATTCTTCCTCAATTCACTCAACGGCGTTAGTATGACGCCCCTCGAACTGAAAACCCACTTGGAAGAGCTTGAATTGGCAAAGGCTTCGCAAGATTGATCAGGCGACGCAAGCTGTCGATCTGCGTATTCCGAACGGTCACCAATTTCAGCATTGAAGTCAGTCACTGGCGGAACGGGAGAGTCTTTTGCGGTATGCAGTGGAAAATTATCCCCATCTTGCGTTCCTCTCTACCGGGAAACAGTTGAATATCGTGATCAAACGGGATCCCCAATAGTTAGACAATCAACTCAGGCACATGCGACGTGTATGGAACAGCATCTGGCAGAATATTCGCATCCATGTAGGCTGGCCTGGCGCACCGTCCGGATGGTTTCAGCCTGGTTGGTACAGAATCTGACCCACCGATGAGAGAGGATCGGCCGATGGGACAAGGTGCACCGAAGTTCTCGGTGATTATTCCCGCCTACAACTCAGCCGTCACCCTGGCAAAGGCTGTGGAATCGGTGCTTTCCCAGACCTGGACCGCCCACGAGATCATCGTAATCGATGACGGTTCGACCGACAATAGTTTAGAGGTAGCCCGTGGTTTTGGTGATCAGGTGCAAGTGATTCATCAACTCAATGCCGGGGTATCCGCTGCGCGCAACCGGGGGGCAGAAATCGCGACCGGGGACTGGCTTGCTTTTTTGGATGCTGATGATTGGTATTATCCTAATCGCCTTAGATGGCACGCCGAATGGATCATGTCAGATGCCAATCTGGATTTTCTAACAGGCGATTACGAATATCGTAGGGAGGACGGCAGCTTGATCGGCACCTCAATGGCCGCTCACCTATCGGGTCGGGCAATGCTCAGGAAAACTAATGGCGCAGACAAAGTCGTCATGGTGGATACAGAATTCGAGGAGTTCGT
>CALZGZ010000371.1 GCA_945787105.1 uncultured Gammaproteobacteria bacterium | reverse complement strand
GGGTGCGGTCGAACAGCCGGGTGTTGAAGTATTCCTCGAGTTGGCGAATCTGGAAGGTCACTGCAGGCTGGGTCATATGCAGCGACTCCGCGGCCTTGGTAAAGCTCAGTAATCGCGCGACTGTATAGAACACCTGAAGACGACGATCAGCCATACGCGCCATAAACTCAGTCTGTGGACCAGGCACGGAGTATAAAGAATTTTTATAAAAGGTGCGAACGCGCCCCGGCCGGCGGGCGGTGCCAACCGCTTAGCGTGAGCGTCCGCAGCGTCGCCGCGGGTTAAAAGCCGTCCAACTTCAGTCTCAGGTCAGTGGCGCTGCTCGCATGCTGTAGTGCCGTCTCTTCGGTGATGTCGCCGCTGCGGCACAGCTCGAACAAATGCTGATCAAACGACAACATGCCTTCAACCGTCGATTCCTTGCGTACCAGATCCGCGATTTCTTTTACTCGAAGCGGATCGAGTATGAGTTCACGCACTCGACTACTCACCGTCATCACCTCACAACCCACGATTCGACCCTCCCCGTCGGCCTTAGGTAACAATCTTTGGGCCACGACAGCGCACAGGTTTTGCGCCAGTTTGGAGCGAATCGTGGGTTGGGCGTCGGGAGGAAACGCGGAGATCATACGCGTCACAGTCTCAGCGGCGGCCGGCGCATGTAAGGTGGAAAGCACCAAGTGGCCGGTCTCGGCGGCGGTAAGCGCAGTCTCTATGGTCTCGGGATCGCGCATCTCACCAAGCAGGATGACGTCGGGGTCTTCGCGCAGCGCCGCTTTCATTGACATCGCGAACGTTGTCGCATCCACCCCCAACTCCCGTTGTGAGATGATGCATCTATTCTCGTTGAAAATGAACTCGACCGGGTCCTCAATGGTGATCACATGCTTGGCATAATTGAAGTTGATCTCGTTAATAAGCGTCGCAATGGTCGTAGATTTACCGGATCCAGTCGCGCCGGTCAGAATCACCAGCCCTCTCTCGAAACGGGTAAAGTCAGTGATCATTGATGGTAGCTTGAGGTCCTCGGGCGTCGGGATCTGTGTTTGAATAACACGCAATGCCATCGCCACGGTGCCACGCTGGAAATAGGCGTTGACACGCACTCGTCCAATGCCTTTCAAACCAAACGACAAGTCGACTTGATATTCGCGCTCGAACTGCTCCCAGTGTCGCGGACTCATGATCTTTTGTGCCAGGACCTCCATGTCGGTCACCGACAGAGCCGGGAATTGACGCAGTGGGCGCAGGATACTGTCGATCCTTACAATAGGATGGTTCTTGGCACGAAAATGAATGTCAGACGCACGATGGCGGACGGCCGTGGCCAGCACCAGACCCAGATATTTCAACGGCTCGCCGGACTCGCTCGAGGGTTGAGGCACATTGGGTGGAGGGATTTCCGTCACCACGGACACATTAGGGTTTTTTGGGTTTTCGGAGTTTTCCATGAGTCAATCCCACCTGAGTTATGCGGAGTGTGTTCATCTTACGGGTTAAGCAGGCAATCACCAACCTGGGTTATGCGCTACTAACTTACAGAATAGCAACTGCTAAGGATTATGGAAGGATCTGACAGGGAGCAGAGGCGGGGACCGACATTTGGGCCGGCGCCACGCTGTTATTTCAAGGACAACTTTCGGCTGAGGATGGCACTCTACCCACCAACAGCAGGAACTTCTTGAACGGACCCATATTATTCATGGCCTCCATCTTGGGGCCTTTAAACTTGAGGCGAAAGCTCATCATCGCCCACATCGGACCGTACTCACCGTTACCCATCTGTACCCAGCGCTTGGTCTTTGCATGCATGATGTAATCGACATCCAGGTCGAGATCGCTTTCCACCTTACCACCGTAGACGCATTTAGCCTTGCCGTCTTGTGCGGCGATGCGCAGCTCCACCCGCGGGCTATCGGCGCAATCGGTGCGATAGACCTGCATGATCTTGTGGCCGCGCTCCTTGTTATTGGCCACCCAACCCGATGCGGCCAGTTCATCCGTCAACACCGGTTCGGCGTTCCACGCGTCGCAGGCCTTGACGCCCCACTCGGTTGACATCAATACCATCTCGGCATGAACAGCCGGGACCAGTGCCAGAATCGTTGCCGTAACATAGCCCCGAATAATCCATGTTTTCATATGTGCGCTCTCTTAAAATCTATACGTGGCTAACATATATAACAGAGCCATGGGTGTTTCCCCATGGCTCTGCCGTCGTTGTATGACTAGAAGTCTTTGGTGTACTGAACCGCAACCTCGTATTGCTTCATCTCCAGTTCGATGGTTTGCGCGCCGGGCGCCTCCAGCGGATTGGGTCCCGACACCGAGTTCGACGGGGCGTACATGAACGACACATCGAGCCCAGACTTGTCACTCAGCGCTTTGGTGAATCCGAACGTCAGATGTTCCTTGATCACGCCCGGCGCCAGGATGTTGAACTGCACCTCCGAGGACGGAATCGGCTGACGGTTCGCGACGCTGCCACCGACCCGCCAGGTCCAACCGCCACTCGTTTCCCACTGCACGCCCAACTTGTAGATGGTCATGTCCCGCCAGCCGAAGCCGATACCATTGCTACCCCCCAGACAGTTTGGGTCGGTTGGCGTCACCCTCACGGAACAGGTGCCGAACTGCGGGAACTGCGGATTAGCGATGGCCTTGACATCGCTATAGTCAATCCATTGCACGTCGGCCATGATCGTCGCACCTTCATTGATATCATAGGCCAGGCCCGCGGTTGCCGTCTGCGGGATATCGAAGTCGCCCTGCTCGGCAAACAGGCCGGAGTAATCGATCTCGTCCATGTAGATCTTGCTCTGGTACGAGGCGCCGAGCCGGAAGCCAGCGCCCACTTCCCCCATCACGCCCAACTTGCCCCCGAAACCGAATGAATCTTTGTGTCCCAAGTTGGTGAGCCGGGTTGCATCGTTGGAAACTCCCTGGAAATTTATCAAACCATTGGCTTTGAACCGATGGTAGGCGACGATGGCGCTGGCGCCCCAGGACGCCTTGCCGCCGGCGAACTTGCGGGCATACGTACCGTTGATGAACAACTGCGAATAATCGACGCCTGCGTCGCCGCCGCGGTACACGCCGGCACCGAAACCGTCATCGATCCCGGACGCCTTCCAGTCGGTATTCATGCCGCCGTTGCCATAGATCGATAGACCCAGCGAGGCGTCCTCGCTCAGCATCCAATTCGCGCCAAAGCTAGGAATAAAGAAATTGTCGCTGTCGCTGTCAAAGTTTCCGGGCACCTGGCCAAAGGTACCGGGAAAGCCTGATGGCGCACCGGTGACCGTGTACTCACGCCGCGGGCTGAACCACGTCAGGCCGACATCCCACTCCTGACCAACCATGACCATATTGGCGGGATTGATGGCTGCGTCCATGGCATCCATAGGCATCGCCACGCCCGCACCGGCAAGGGCCTTGGCCTTGACGCCATACCCATGGGCGAAATAGCCGTTGGTGGCGCTCGCGGCGATCGGCGTTAACAGCCCGGCCAACAATACGCCGACTCCGCCAAGTATTTGAAAATGCTTTGTTTTCTTAGTCATTATTACCCTCTTTTGTGTAGTGTAACCCGACTCGAGTATGGATCGTTGCCAGTATAATCCGTTTGCAGATTACATCACTGTTCACGTGAAACAATAACCAAGGATTTCGATACCGGCTCATAACCTAAGTTTATTACCTCCGTGGTGCGTGGCATTGACCTTGATCAGCCCAAGCGTACACCCCTGGCCAACCGGGCAACAGCCCCGAGCTACCGGGCTGAGCATCCGCAACGCCGGGTGGTTTACGCACCGGTAAGCGGCCCGCTATGATCCACCCGCCTATCCGAGGAGCGTGACTGATGCCCGAGATCGATGACGAGATGAATCTAGCCAGCGGAATTTCCGCATTCGAGGCCAAGCACTTCGCGCGCGCCCTGCAACTACTCACGCCGATTGCCGATGAAGGTCACCCCGAGGCGCAATACCGGCTGGCGATCATGTATCAAAACGGCCTGGGGACGGTGCGCAATGAATTGATGGCCCGCAAATTGATGCAGGCCGCCGCCGATCAAGATCTGGGACTCGCCCAGCATGGATTGGGATTCATGTTCATGGAGGGAGACTGTGTAGAGCAAAACGGTGTTGCGGCGGTGAAGTGGTTCACCAAGGCCGCCAATCAAGGCCTCGTCGGGTCGCAGACCACGCTGGCGATGATGTATGAAGAAGGCCGCGTGGTACCGAAGGATCTTGAAAAAGCCAAACAGTGGTATAAAAAGGCCGGCTTCGAAGACCAGGTGTAACGACCGGGCATCCCGCGCCTAAGATTTCTAGCGACCACCCGATCTAACGTCTTAGCCACCCGAGCTCGGGGCCGATAGCGTATCGTTGGCCAGCAGTTCCGGCGCCAGCGCTTGCACGCGGGCAAATTCCTGTTCCAATCGCTCCAGACATACCTGGATGTTGGGGTCATCGCGTCGGTCACCGGCGGATTCCAGGGCCCGCGCCGCTGCCGTCAATCCTTGCGCCGCCACATAACCCGCCGACCCGGCAATATGATGCGCACGCTGCTTGACCTGAACATGATCCCGCGCCACCGCCGCCTGATGCAGAGAACGAAGCTGTTCGGGCACAATGTCCAACAACTGAGCCACACTGCCCCGCCACAACGGCTCGTTCCCGGTCGCCATTCGAATCCCCGCCACACGGTCCAACACCGCTGCGCCCGGCGCCGCCGGCGGACCCGCCGGCAGACCTGCCTTGTGATCGAAACGATCCGGAAAATGCCGGCCCAACAAACCAATCAGCGCCCACTCATCGATGGGCTTGGCAATAAACCCATCAAACCCCGCCTTGTCAAAGCGCCGCTCCTGCTCACCGACCACATCCGCCGACACTGCAATCACCAACGATCGCTCGGCCTGATTCTCGCGTTGCCGCAGCCGCTGGGTGGTCTCCACACCGTCCATCTGCGCCATATGTATATCCATCAGCACCACATCAAAAGCGCGTCGCGCACACAAAAAAAGCGCGTCATGACCGGATGCCGCCTCCGCAACGCTCATCCCATAGTGCGTCAACATCGCGGCCAAGAACGCGCGATTGATATCGTTGTCATCCACCACCAATATCCTGAGCCCGCTGCCAGTGAACGACAACTCCCCTAACGCCCCTCCCTGGCCCGAACGCGCGCGTAACGCCTCACCGGTATCGGCCACCGGGCAGGGAATCTCGACCGCTACCTTCGTATAACGGCCAGGCTCACTGTCAACGGTAATCGACCCATTCATCGCCTCCACGAGATTCTTGGTAATCGTCAGCCCCAATCCCGTGCCACCGTAGCGCCGGTCCCGGCCACTGTCCACCTGATGAAACGGCTCGAACAACTCCGCCACGTGGGACGACGGAATACCGACCCCGGTGTCCGCCACCTCAATCCGCAACCGGTCCTCCCCATCGGATTGCGCGACCCTGTCCACCGTGACCAATACCCGCCCTTGATGCGTGAACTTGACGGCGTTGTTGGTCAAATTGGAGACGATCTCACCGAGCCGGGTGGCATCGCTGATCACCGCCGCGGGCACCTGCGCAGCGATCTCAATATCCAAATCAATGCCCTTCTCCACCGCCAGCGGCTCGAGCAATCGCACTGCGTTGCCGATCACCTCACCCACATCCACCGGCTCATGCTCTATCCTGAGTTGCCCGGCTTCGATCTTCGACAGATCCAATATGTCATTGATGATGTTCAAAAGATTGCGCGCCGAATCCTCCACCGGCAATAAATACTTCTGCTGTATCTGCGTCAGATCCGTCTTGCGCATCAAACCCAAAAATCCCAACATGCCATTGATAGGCGTACGAATCTCGTGGCT
>CALZGZ010000370.1 GCA_945787105.1 uncultured Gammaproteobacteria bacterium | reverse complement strand
TCGCGAGAAATAGGCTAGAAAATCGACCCTCCAAAGCCTCTATCACAATTGACAGACTAGAGCGGATAGCCCCCTGCGAGGGTCTTTTAACAACAAGACAGGTGGTTTACCATTCCTATCCGTTTCGTGACTGGCTGGGTGTCTTTGTCAGGGAAACCCGGCATCTCAATCCCACCGACGATGGGATCGTCGAGACTGCCAAGCACAATCTGAATCCACTGGTCGTCGCTGAGAGCACGGGCGGCGCGGTGAAGCGCATCGATAGCAGAGAGTTCAGTCGTGTCGCGCGATATCGCTGAGTGTGATTGACGGCATGCGGTTGCCCGATTTCGGCAAGAGCGATCGTGTTGCCAGTAAACGGAGGTCGGCCTTAACGTTCTGCAGGCGGGCGACGTGATGTCCCGGCGTGAGCCCGCGATGAGAAAGGCCGTGTGCGAGGTAGCGAGCTATTTCGGTTGCCGTCTCTCCCGAAAAATTCAGAGCCCGACGTTGAAGTCGAATGAAAATTTCCTAGATTGGTGTGCATGTTGGATGTCACTGGCCCCCAAATAAGTATTTTTCCGTGTATTCAGACCTCATGACTTCCTGACCAAGTCCAACGTCAGTCTGTTACTTGTGGGTCGATCTTGAAACATTTACCATCGCGAGTACACAGACGACGACTCAATTTCTACTGGAAACTCGAAAACGATGCACAGATTCGGACGCGGTCGACTGGCCCTGTTTTACGTGCTGACCATCATGTTTAGCACAACGGTTATCCTAACGGTGGGCGAGGCCATGATTACCGCAGAATGTTCCAGATCGTAAAATGCGATCATGACTTGCCCGTGCTCGAGCTGCTGCAGCTTTTATTATCTCGCAGTTGGGAGGGGTTAATCGCGCAATTCGGGTTGGGTTGGAACAATCACCTTAACGCCGTTGGCCACAGGCGCTAGGCTGAAGCCCTGGCCGACCTCATCGAGACTCGCGGTTTCCACATCAAGGCCCGGCCAAACGACTGATCCGCTCTGCTCGCCGACATCGCCGAGAAATCGGTGAATCCCGCGAAACATCCTTAACTGAGTCTGTGTCCCTAGCCGCGACGCATTGTTCCATATGCGCCTCAGACCGATCAGATTCTTGAAAAAGCGTACGAGTTTTAACCAGTGACCGGTTTGATTGCAGATCCAGGCTTGCGAGCAACATAGACTACGCGGCTCATGTGTTCTTCAAGAATTGAAGGCGCGACACGGAAAAGTTCATTGATTTGCTCGAAACCAATCAGGTGTATACATTTGTCTAACACGCTTGTGCTCATGGCCCAATAATTGGTCGGATCGTTGTTTTGCATATGCATAAAATAACAAATATTTTTATTGTAAGGATGGTCATAAACTTGGGTTTCAAGCGCCAAGTAGCCCCCCGGCTTCAAATTCTCATATGCCCTTTCGAGAGACAGTAGAGGGTTTCTAAGATGGTACAGTGTTCCGAAATGTAAGATGACATCGAAACTACCGGAGTCAGAAAATGTCTCGGCGCTTTCAAGCAAAAACACGCCATCGATACCGGCAAGGTCCGCAATAAATCGAGAGACTTCGATGTGGCGAGGGTTAATATCGATGCCAACAGGGCGCATCTGATATTTGTCGGCACAATATGCGGAGTTGTATCCTGAGTTGCACCCGACATCGAGCAGTTGGCCGCCCTTGAAATCTCTGAATGGTATGTGCTTTTCCACGATAGAGAACTTTTGTAGCGGATTTCCTGCAAAAGGCACCCGGCGTTTGCAGTCAGCCGTGGATATACCGTTGCTGAAATCAATGCGTATTGACCAGGGCTCCCATTTTTCGAGCAGATTTTTCAATTTCTTCTGGTCGAGCGTGGTACTTAAGCGTAACACATATGGCTCGGACGTATCATTCATAGTTGGTTCCTATATCTGTTGCGGCGAACTCCAAATTGCTCAAACAAAAAAGTCAACCCTAGGTATTTTAGTAGAGGTTCGTGATATCCAAGATCAGAAAGACATGTAATTTATCGAAAATAAAGTTAGGGTAATATAGGTTGTGTGAAGCATTTTCAATCTAATCCACCTGAATCATCTCACGGAGTAATCCGCAGATCTAGATAGCTACTTCTTATAGATTTCGCAGCAATTGTCGATATCTTCATATGACCCGTTCAAATTTCTTACCAGATCTGGGACGATGGGATGCTGCCGTCGAAGCGAAGGCAACCGTCAGGCTCGAGGAATTTGATGCCTACTGGTTGTTCGTTGATCTAAGAGTTTTCCCGCACACGTTTAATCGCGGTCTGGGAAACGTCGTGGCGCGGCGCAATTTTACTCGCGCGCTTCCGCGGCGTATTCGTCTCTTACCTACGTCTATGTAGGCAAAATCGATATCGAAACCTGCAACCAATGTGGCAGTGTCGCGAAGGCCATTGCCAGCATCGAAGACCCGGTGCTAATCAAACAGATCCTTGATCATCTCGAGCACGGGGCTGGATCGTCACAACCCTCGCCACATCCGGTCCCCAAGATACCGGATTAGATTCATAGCAAGCTCACTGTACCTGCAAGGACGCAATGACCACCAGGACCATCGTGTGGGCAATTTCGTGCTCGGTCTGGGGGAAAGCTAAAAATTCAACGCACTCTCATAGGACAATTGGTAGAATAACGCTATATTGATCGGAATCGGCCCCCCAACTCGAGGATATTTTCGACTCCCCCAACAGCCTGATTCTTGTATTTCGATCAGATAACAGGTGCTTTATACTTACTATACGTACCCTCGACTTGATCCCTGTGCTCGAATGGAAATCACCAGCGCGCGCTGGAGGCTACCCGGTGTAGAAGCGGTCTACACAGACCGCGCCCTCGAACGTGATCATGGTGCACGCTACTGTGATTGCAGACTGCCCTAGGCTGCGTAATCAACACCAGAACCGCCGTTCCAAAAGAGCCGCACCCATTGCAATTTGTTATGAACATTTGTGCTAAGTCCGGGAGGATGCATAGTGAATAAAGCAACCGCAGACCTAGCAGCTGAGGAGCAATCTGGCGGCGACGGAAAGAGTACGGAGCGCCCTGAATTTGTTGGAAACGCAGCCAACCCAGACTATTCTGCCTTTCTCCGCAACGAGTGCCAGACCGGCCCTCAGGTCTTCATCGAGCTCACGTCAGTTTGTAATTTCCATTGCTATTATTGCGAAAGCCCAAACCACAATAGAAAAACACAAATAACCGACGAAAATTTTTATAGGTTAGTTGATCAGCTACAGGACCTAACCACACAATCTATCCGCTTCCATTGTGACGGCGAGCCAACGGTTCACAAGAAGTTCTACGAATATTCCCGAGCAATTAACGAACGTGGCATGCGGATATCGCTTGCATCGAATGGATCCAATCTACAAAAGCGATTCTTGAGCTTGAAGATGGACATGCGTATCCACCTATCGACGACGGCTGAAGAGTTCAAGGGTCGTTCGACATTGCGGTTCGAACGATATCTCGCCGGAATGCGGGATTACGCGCGCGCATGGAGCGAGTGCGATTCGGAGCAGCATATTGGTTATAACTTGTACCTAAGCTCAGAATCCCGGCGCACCGTTAATACAATGAACAAGACAAGGCAATTTGTAAATGACTTCTTGGTCGGTGCGGGGTTTGCATTGGACACCAAGCAGGATGCATCGCCGAATTCGCTGTGGTTTAGGTTCGAAAAACCAAACGGATACACATTCAAGATCATGACGCAGAACATTGCTAGCGGCGGAATGTATCCCGAAACCGAAACAAACAAGCCGGTTTCGTTACCGAGAGATTTTGGATTTTGCGATTCGCCATGGAAGCGGCTTGTGGTGCTGGCCGATGGCACATTGCAACCGTGCTGCCTGGATTTATCAGGTAGCTTAGCGTACACAAAACCGAAGGAAATCTCGCAGCGATCGTTAAGTGACTTGTGGAATAATGATCCGCGGATCGAAGCAATCCGTCAAGGGATGCTCGACGGGAAGATGAAGCATCCAACCTGCCAAAAATGCCTCGATCGACTGCCGTCGCGCGAATTTTACACCGCATTCCAGAAACAATTCGAGTAGGTGGTACCTCTACTTCGTCGCATCAAAGCCGTTGTAAGCACAGGAGAATTTGTTAGACTGCAGATTATGGGAAGGACAGTTGGGATGGCAAAGCCGCTCGCGCGATTTGCGTTGTTTCATCCCGTGCTATTTGCGGAGTGTGCCCCGGCTCTTCGGCGCCGTCCAGGGCAAGCTCGTGTCGCTCGTCGCTGCGACGGTACCGGAGACAGTTGAACTTGGTTTTGATCTGGCGCGGGTGTAGCTAAAAGCAGCATTGCAGTATGGTTGTGTGCCGCTGCCCTCTGAAAGTCACTTCGCATGATGCCAACGCCCGTTAAGGTTTTTATCTTTGCCCTGGTGCTTCTTTGCGCACCCCTCGTGTGGGCGGATGATGCGCAGGATTTCCAACGTGCTACCCAGGCATGCGAGGTTGGTGACTACAAACCAGTCTTCCCGACCTTCGGGCGATTTGCGGAACAAGGTGATGCCGGTGCGCAGTTCAACCTCGGTCTCAAGTATAATGACGGCCACGGCGTTGATGGCACTATACCTCTCAATTTATAGATCTTGTCCGCCGGTCATTACGCCCAAGAATCTAGCGTCATTGACCAATGCAGAGCGTTCTCGCCTGGCGCCGGCGCAAACACCGTATCGCGGCGGCACTACGCACATCATATTGGAGCCTTTAGATTTCATCGCCCGGCTGGCTGCCTTATTGCCCAGGCCGCGTGTGAACCTCACGCGCTTCCACGGCGTATCCGCCCCTTTATGCCCTTTGGGTGCAACAACCGCCGGCGTCAGCAAGTCACGCCCACCCGGTACGGCCGACGTGTTAACGAGGCCAAGACCGATGCACAACGCCGCGCAGCTATGACTTGCATCCAAAGGGCATAAAGGCCCAGCGCCTGAAACGTGTATTCAAAGCTACCGCTCCTGTTCTCGCCTCCTAACCTACATCCATGTAGGCAAAATCGATATCGAAACTTGCAGCCACTGCGGTGGTGCCGTCAAAGTGACCGCTCTTGTGCTTCCTGCGCCCGTGGCATTAGTGCATGCTTGCACGTCATCGCCGGTATCCAAGATCCGGTAGTCATCAAACGGATCCACGATCATCTTGAACACCGGAACGAATCGCCGCAAAGCGATACCGGCATAGACCTCGTATAGATGTGATCGTGCCCAACGGCGACAAATCTCGA
>CALZGZ010000369.1 GCA_945787105.1 uncultured Gammaproteobacteria bacterium | reverse complement strand
AATCGATGGACACCAAACTCGATGAGTGGGAGCACACCGCTCTCGCCATTGAGGCTCAGCTTCAATCAACAAAGGAACAGGCTCTGAGCAGAGTAGAGTCACAGAAGAAAAAGATGTCCGCCGCGGCAGCCCGGATACAGCAAGCCATACAGAAATCCACGCAGATACCCGAACAGGTAAAACAGGAGATCAAAAGTGAGATCGATAATTTGCAAGTGCAGTTAGCGTTGGGTAAGGCGGAGGCGCGTGACGGTTATCAGAACCAGAAAAAAAAGATCATGCAGGGCATCAGCGGCATCGAAGCTCGGATTGCCCGCCATGAGGCGGAGCTGGACAAGCATTGGGAAGCCGCCATAACGGAATGGATACGTGAGGAGATCGCCCTCGAAGCAGAGTTAGAGGCCGCCCATATTCAATATGAAGCGGAGAAGGCTGAGCGCCGCGCTGAATTTGAAGCGAAGAAGAGGGAGATCACGAGCCAGATCAACGCCTACCGCGAGAACATCGCCGACAAACGTCAGATGGCATCGGACAAGTTGGGAACTTTCGAGGGCGAACTCAGTGCGGGGATGGATCAGATCAAGCGGGCGTTTTCAAATCTCATGAGCAGCTGAAGACGCAAAAGAATCCCAGCGCTAAACCTTGGCGATTCGCCCTTGCGGTACTCGCAGCCATTGTGCTTGCCGGCTGCGCGGATCGACCATTGATGCCGACGGCGAACGTCTAGCATGGGGCCGAGGAGGATACGGCTTATCCGGAGCTGCCGGTTGAGCATAAGAGCAAGATTAAGGGTTCGGTGACAAACATCAAAGGCACTGATTCTCTTTGGTCGCCGACCCCTTTTTTTAAAAAAATGGGTTTCACTCCGACCCCGTTTTCTTTTTGCTCGGCTCATTCAGGATCTCTTCCTGGATACGTTGACACCGGTCGACATTGGCCCGGAAAAACCCGCGCAACCCCTCGACGAGCAGCGACGCCCCGCCGGTGGAAAAGGCGAGGGCGACATTGCCCCCGGTCTTGGCGAGCCCGACCGGATCAACGACCAACTGGGGATTGGCCAGAGAACCGCGCAGCTGCAGCATGGTGGCTAGAGAGCCTGCGCTGAGCACAGTCCTGCGTGCGTGCGGCTGCAAACGGATATCGATCTCCTCGGTCTTCAGATTCAGCTGGCCGCTGCCGAGCCAAGTGACCTTGGGTAGCTGTACGGCGAGACCGCGCGGCGTTTTTGCAACGCCGTCGTTGATTTCAAAGCGGCTGGCGCCGCACTGCAAGGTGGTGTATTGCTCGTTGTCGTCGAACGGATTTATTCTGGAAACGGAAATCCCCGAACCGAACCGGTTAAGTAGATTGTTGGGGGTGCGGGAGTCGCGTAAAGCGATTATGGCTTGACCATTTAGATGAGCCATGATTTCTCGCATCGATGCGCCCTGGCCCGCGACATCCACCTTCAGCAGGAGTTCGCCACCTTGAAGCACGGCGTCCAATTGGGAGGTTGGTGGTAACGGGATCTGATCTGCGTCAATCTTGACAGCGAAGCGAGCCGGTTCGGTCCCGGCATCGAGCATCAATTCGGCCTCGATCGGCCGATCGCCGAGGCGGGCCTTGCTCACCTCCACCTCCGAGCGCCCTTCGTGCACTTTGATTGCCAGCGACAGCTCGTCGATATCGGTGTGCAGGATGCGTAGCCGCTTTGTATCGAGGGCAATGTCGATGTCGTTCCGGCGCAACTGTCGAAGTGGCACGGGTGTGTCTGAGAACACGCGCTCGACGTGCGCCGTTGCCGTCGCTGACTCTTGCGCCACAGCAGTCGTCTCGGATGCTGCTTTTGACTCCAAGCCGGTTTTTGCCGCAGCGCCGATGTCCAGAATCTCATTCAAATCGATGTATTCACTCGCGAGGCGTCCGCTGATTTTGCTCTTGGATTCGCGATCTTCAGTTTTGCTCGCGTACTCAAGACGGCCTTTTACCTTGCTGTTGCCGACGGAAAGCGCAAGCGGATCGATGCTGATAACGCCCGCATCATTGACAAGTTTTGCACGAGCGCTGACCGGACCTGACGCTGGCAACTTGATGCCGGTGAGTTTACCCACATGATCGAGCCGTGCGGCCTCGATGACCAGCGTTAGGTCGAGCCCGTCCAGAGTCTCCAGATTTGTTAGCGACCCATCTACAGAACCCGAAATCGTCTCGCCCTTGATACGGGCGGACAGCACAGCAGGCGCTGCGATATCCTTGTCGGCCTGAACCGTCGCCTGCAGATCAAGCATACCGGTTTCGGGCAGTTCGGCGTCACCGAAATTAGGAAGCCTGGACAGCGACGGGGTAGATCCCGTCAATTCGATGTTGATCCCCTTCAACGCTAACAAATCGGCAATCGATCCCCGCAATTGTACGTTCAATGCCTCGTCTTCGATACGGGCATTGAAGTCGGTGAGTGCGTAAGACTCGTTCGCATCGCGGATGTGCCCCGATGCTTTCGCCGGCACATCGGGCAGCGATGTGCCGAACAGAAGTCCGACTCGTTGCAGTGAATCAAGCGTGAGCGATACGTCGCTGTCGATGTCTTTGAACTCACGCAGCGTACCGATGCGAGCTTTGACATCTGCGGTCAACCAGTCGCCCTCAATATTGGCGACCACGCTGCTCGGACCTTGCGCGCCGCGGTCGGCGATGAACCGCGCTGAAACGGTCAGCGAGGGCGTCTCGGGGAATTTCCTCTCCATCATTGTCGAGAAATCCGCCAGCGAACGGATGCGCCCCTCAAGATCCAGGTTGATTCCACCCAGTCTCGCCACATCGGCAATCGACCCGCTGATCTGCGCCTCCATGGCCTCACCTTGCAGTGACAGATCCAGATCAATCAGTTGATAGCGGCCACCGCTGGTGTTTACCGATGCCGTTGCGTCAAGCGCGCCGGTCTTCGGCAGTTCGCGTCTTACGAATTTAGACAGTGCATCGAGAGAGGCGGCATTGAGTTTGATGTGGGTGCGAACACCGTCGTGTTTGAATAGGTTTTCCACACTCCCGGTCAACACTGCCTCGACCCCCTCGTCGCGTGCGACGAGGTTTCCGTCATGGAGCGCGAGGCTCGTTCTATTGCCGCGCACTACGGCATGTGCGTCGACGAATCGCGGCGCTTTAACAGGCAGATCAAGACCCAGCGCGCCAATGATTTCCGGCAGGGCATCGGTTCTTACATCGGCGCGCAGATCGATACCGTCCAAGGCTGTTAGGTGGTCAATGCGGCCTTGGATGGCTGCGTTGGTGGTGTCGCCGGACAACTGCCCAAGGAGGTCTTCAACGGCATAAGTCCCGTTATTGCCTCTGAGCCGGGCGGAAACGTTGATCGCACCCAATTCAGGAAGCGAGACGAAGCTAAAGGGATCGAGTGCACGGGTGTTGGGTACCTTTACCTCCAGTGCAAGGTCGAGTCGTGGTCCAGCGGAATTGCCAAGCTCGGTGGCGGTGCCGGTTCCTGTTATCGCGATATCCCCGAATTGGGCATCGAGTCGTGCGTTCGCCGCGCCGTTTTTACCTGGTTCCAAGGATTCCAATTCTGCCGACAACGTGACTGCCCTACCGTCGACTCGCCCTTCGAGTGCGGCGCCAATTCGACCATCGATGATCCCGAGCTGAAGATTGGCGAGTTCCGCCGTACGCGACGCGCCCGTATCTCCCCGGATGAACCATAGCCGGCTACGCGTGGCGCGGATATCTCGCGGAACCAGTCGCAATGCAATGCCATCATCGGCGGTCTTTGTTCGCGTCTTGTCTTCGGGGTCCGGCTCCCCGAATTCCCAGTTACCGCGGCCCGACGCATCGGTTTCGAACACCCATTCCAAGTCATCGGTCCGCAGCACAATATCGAGCACACCATTAAATAGCGGCCAGAGCCTGACCTCGCCTTGGATGCGCCCGGCCTGAAGCATATGCGGACGGCTGCCCCATTGGGCATTGGCAAACGACAGATCGGTGGCCTCAATCCGCGTGATGGTGCCGAGATCAAGGTTGAAGTCACCGTCGATGGCCAGCGTTCTGCCGGTCGCGGAAGTCACGGCCGTCGTAATCCAAGCTTTATAGGTCTCGTCGCTGACGAGCTGCAGCACGACCACGGACACGACCGCCAAACCCGCCATGGTGGCGACCACGTAGCCGAAGAATTTAACAACACCACGCATGATGCTCCTTTTTACCCCACTGGCGCTTCTAACGCGAGCCAATCCGCCGGTGAGGTCTGTAACAAGCGATGACGCTTACGCTGTGGCAAACGCATGTCGACCTCGATAGGACTCGAGGATCCGACAGTCATCAATCGAAGTCTGGGCCATGTGGAAAACCGCACTGAATCGCCACAGCCCAGCTCGCATCCAGTCCGGGCACCGCCGGCACACCCCGAATTGGATTAGCCTTGAATCTCGATACCAACGCAGGGAAGCGATGCCAGCCGGGCCATCGTGCGGCCGCACTCGTGCTCGACGGCGACGAATTCTCAACAGAGGCGCTCTCGCACCCGTAAAACACCGTCTCCATGAGCCACGCATCTAGCCGACATGACCCCGTCAACCTGCCCAACGTGCCTACCGTGACCCTCCGTGAGTGCATTGCCGCCGAACGGCATAGCGGTTATGCTTCCTGTCTGTCCAGCTCGTCGAGGTTCGGGGCAAATCTGATAGGTTCGGTCACGGCTACGTTCACAGCAGCCCGGCGGCCAGTTCCGAACTCATTCTGGTGATCCGTTACGACCGACTGCCTGGTGCGGAGCATGGACGGCCGATGCAGCCGAAGGGTGTTAACTTCTGGGTTATTGACGAAGATTACCCGAAGGATCGTACTAAACCGCAATAGCTGAAGACGATAGCCAAAACGATCGATATGGCCCTTCCGAGTGCAAGTGATCCCTGGATGCAGACCGTCGCGTTCCATATCGGGAGCGCGCCGATTACCCACTTCGCCATCATCCGTACCTTGCTGATCGTTGTGTTGACGTACCTGTGTGTGCGTATGTCGGTTGCGGCGTGGAAGCGTGCGGAGCAGTCTCGCCCAAACTTCAATCAATCTCACCTATACATCATCAGCCGAATCGCGACGACTGCCATTATCGTTATCGGCACATTTGTGGCATTGGGGTTTCTGGGATTGGATTTGAGCAATGCGACGCTGATTGCCAGTGCGTTATCGGTCGGGGTTGGGTTTGGCTTGAAAAACATTATCGATAACGTCACCTCCGGCATCGTCCTGCTATTCGAGCGCTCAATCCGTGTCGGCGACTGGGTGGTGGTGGGATCGACCGAAGGAGTGGTCACCAAGATCAACTTACGCTCTACCGTGATCTAGACCTGGGATGAGGCTGATATCATCGTGCCGAACGCAGATCTCATCGCGGCGCAGGTGACGAACTGGACCTTAACGAGGCCTTCCGGTCGAGTTCGCATTCCAGTGGGCGTGGCCTATGGCACGGACACGGATTTAGTGCAAAGGGCCCTGCTCGATATCGCCCAGGAGCACCCTAAGGTCATCAAAGACGGCTCAGTGCCTAAGCCGATTGTTCTGTT
>CALZGZ010000368.1 GCA_945787105.1 uncultured Gammaproteobacteria bacterium | reverse complement strand
TTTTTGTCCGCGAGCCAGAGCTGAGAAAGAATGCCCACCTCAGCGTAACCAGTATGAATGGAATTGTTCTACTCTCCGGCGAGGCGCCAACCGTGGAACTCCGCAACAAAGTAGAGGCTCACGCAAAGAGTGTCCAGAGCGTTCGGCAAGTCGTCAACGAGATTCGCGTCGCCGGCAAGACCGCGTTGGTTAGTCGCGCGAACGACACCTGGCTGACCAGCAAAGTCAAGACCCGTCTGTTCACAGAGACGAAACTCGATGCCACCCGCGTGAAGGTGATATCCGAATACGGTAATGTTTATTTGATGGGTCTGGTGTCCCGGGCGGAGGCAGCAAGGGCCACGGACGTAGTCCGAGGCGTGGGGGGAGTAGTGCGTGTGGTCAAGGTGTTCGAGTACACCGATTGAGGTCGAGCGCTGCTAAAATTGTTGACGATCCAGCGCAGATAAAACAACTGCTGAACTCGCTGGCCCGCCCCTTGGTGTTTACCAACGGTTGCTTCGATATCCTTCACCGTGGACACGTTGCATATCTCGAACAAGCCGCACAACTGGGCAATAGCCTGGTTGTTGGTGTCAACGACGACGCCTCGGTGCGGCGTCAGAACAAGAGCGGCGGCCGTCCAATTAACTCTCTGCAGGACCGGACGGCGGTGCTGGCGGCGCTGGCCAGCGTCGATCTCGTGGTTCCATTTGGCGAAGACACGCCGCTGGCATTGATAATGCGGGTACGACCGGACCATTTGGTGAAAGGCGGAGACTGGCCCATGGACCAGATCGTCGGTGCACAACAAGTACTGGAACGCGGCGGACAGGTGCACGCGATACCGATTCGATACCAACGCTCCACCACCGATCTCATCAGGCGTATTCGCGGCAATGCCTAAGTTAGCCGCTTCTTTCGTCAGCCAGGTACAGGCGGTGGTCGGAGAACATCAGGTGCTGAGTGATCCCGCCGACACCTGGACCTACGGCTACGACAATTCACGCAAACACCGGGCCCCGGACTTGGTGGTGTTCGTGACATCCCATGATCATGTCGTCAGACTGGTTCGCCTGTGTAACGAGTTCAACGTACCGATGGTCGCTCGCGGGAGAGGCACCGGCACCACCGGAGGCTGTATACCGTTGCAACACGGTGTGGTGTTGTCGCTGGAGCGCATGGACAGAATCGTACACATGGATGCCGCCAACCGCGCAATCACCGTGGAGCCGGGGGTGCTCAATCAACAGGTCCAGGAATGCGCGGGCGAGCATGGCTTCTTCTGGCCCCCGGATCCAAGCAGCGGCGCATTTTGCACCGTCGGCGGCAATCTGGCGTTCAATGGCGCCGGTCCGCGAGCGGTGAAGTACGGCACACCGCGCGAGAATATACTTGGCCTCAAGGGCGTGACCGGCGCCGGTGCCGAGATCCGCACCGGTGTACACACCACCAAGGGCGTGGTGGGTTACGACCTCACCCGACTGATCATCGGGTCGGAGGGTACGCTGGCGATCATCACTGAAGCCACGCTCAAGTTGACGCCGCTCGCGGAGGCGAAACGCACGTTCCAGGCAATCTATCGTGACATCGACGGCGCGGTGCACGCGGTGGTGCGGCTGATGAGCCAACCAATCACGCCGTGCGCGTTGGAGTTTATCGACGGCCATGCGATTGACGTCATTCGCGACTTTTCCAGCGCATCCTTGCCCGACAACGCCGGCGCCATGCTGTTAATCGAGATCGACGGACCCGCGGCCGCGATGGAGGCTGCAACCCAAACTATGTCAAACGCCGCGAGCGGCGACGGGTTGCTGTCTTTGAAAACCGCAGAGAACGAACAGGAAGTTGCGGCATTATGGGAGACCAGAAAGGCGCTGTCGCCCGCATTGCGCAACATCGCGCCGAACAAATTGAACGAAGATGTTGTGGTGCCGGTGTCGAATATTCCCGCATTGATTTCGGGACTCGATGAATTGAGCCGCGAATTTGGTATTGCTATCGTGAACTTCGGGCACGCCGGTAACGGCAATATTCATGTGAATCTGTTGTACGACACCCAGGACCCGGAACAAGAACGGAACGCTCGCCCGTGTCTGGACCGGGTGTTCGATCTGGTTGTCGGCTTGAACGGGACGTTATCCGGTGAACATGGCGTAGGACAAGAAAAACGCGACTACATCACGAAAGAGATCGATCCTGTCACCCTGGATCTAATGCGGCGAATTAAACGCGAATTCGATCCCAAAGGGCTGTTGAATCCCGACAAGATTTTTCCCCACACCGCTTAGAGCCCCTCATTCCTCGGCGCGGAAATACGCTTCGATCACCTTGCGCGCCACAAAAGCCGATTTTACGGTCCAGCGTTCTTGGTTGACGGTCAGTGATGCATACGCGATCTTACGCTCATCGAGGCTGGCATATCCGACAAACCAGTCGTTCCTGCCTTTGGGCGAGGTACCGGTCAAAGATCCGGTCTTACCGCCCACCTCGATGTTCTCGAATTCGCCGCGAAAAAACCCGCGAAAACCGTTGCGCGCCGATCCTCGTTGTACCGTCTCGCGCATCAATCGTCTAAGCTTTCGTGCGGACTCGGGACTGATCGAGGGTGACAATGCGCGGATTTGGTGCGTGTAAAGTGGTAATCCAAATTCATCGGTAACCACCTTGACGATATATGGTCGCACCATGATGCCGTTGTTGACCGCGGCACTCGCTAACATCGCGCCATGCCAGGGGCTTAGCGTATTGGAGCGGGTGAATCCGGAGGCTGCCTCGGCGAGCGCCCATTCGTCGTCCACAGACAACGACATCGTGCTGGGTTTAATATCCAGATCACCGTCAAATTCCTGGTTGAACCCAAAGCGTTCCGCGTAATTCTGCAAGGTCTGGGCGCCCAGGTGAAATACGCCAATTCGCGCGAATACCGAGTTGACCGATTGGGCGAACGCCTTGGCAAGGGTGGGGCGCCGTGTCCATTTATTATTGCGGTGGCGAAATACCTGCCGTTTGTACAGGCTGGAGCGCTTACCGTTAAAAGGCAGGACCGTATCCGGCTCGACCTTGCCTTGGTCCAGTGCCGCAGCCGCGGTGACAATCTTGAATATGGAAGCCGCCGGATAGTTGCTACGCAGGGCCAGATTGCCGAGCCCGCTACGTTTCTTTTCCCAACTGAACAACGCAATGACTTCTCCGGTGGTTGGGTCCAAGGCGACAAACGCAGCGTAGTCTGGGCGGTAACGGCGATAGATTTGATCCAATACCGCCTGGATGTCTGTATCGAACGTATATTCAAGGCGCCCCTGATACTCTTGATGACGGCCGGGCAAGGTGAGTTGGTCGGGATATTTGTTGCGCTTTGCATACTCGGTTAGCGCTTTGGCGATGACCGACTGATCAATACCGAATAGATCCGACCGATCAAAACGAATTGCGGCGAGTTCGATCGGTAGTACCGATAGGTAAACAAACAAAGCTACCGTGAATAACCCGAGATACCGAGGCATTTTCAGTTGATCACTCCGTGTCTAGCAGTGCGAGATACATAGCTTTATCATTGCCGGTGAAACAACATACTATGATTTCGGCGAAGCGATCATCGTAGCGGCGCATAACGGTCAACGCGATCCTGGCTGCTTCTTGTTTGGGATAACCATAAACACCAGTGCTAATCCCAGGGAAGGCAATTGAGCGAATACCGAAAGCCAATGCAGTATCCAACGATTGCGTGTAACAGGATTCTAGCAAATCCGCTTCTCCCTGGTTACCACCGCGCCATACCGGACCGACAGTGTGAATCACCCACTTGGCCGGCAGTTCGAACCCAGCTGTAATGCGGGCTTCCCCAGTGGGGCACCCGCCAAATTTCTTGCACGCTGTTAGCAAATCAGGACCTGCTGCGCGATGGATCGCACCATCCACTCCGCCCCCACCCAACAAAGTGGTGTTTGCGGCATTAACGATGGCGCCGACGTGAAGATTGGTGATGTCCCCTTGCACCAACTTAATCATGAGACATTATTTAAACGCAACTCGATGATAAAGTGAACCTCATTCGTGAGCAATCTTGTTACTGCCTACTATATCCCGCATATTGCACCACGGCAGCGAATGGAGAATCT
>CALZGZ010000367.1 GCA_945787105.1 uncultured Gammaproteobacteria bacterium | reverse complement strand
TGGCATCACCGTGGTGAGCAATCGAGAGATTGCGGAATCCGTCGAGTTCAAGACAAGACCACAAAAACGCATTTCAGAAGAAGCGCAGTCGATACACGGCATTACCAACGAACAGGCTGCCAGCTTTGAATCTTTTGATTCCCGGTGGAGCCAAATTGCCGAATACCTGAACGATCAGCTTATCGTGATTCACAACGCGAGCTTTGACTGGCCCATTCTGCTCGATCATGTTCAACGGTACGATCTGGCACTACCGAAAATACAGGGTGTTTTTTGTAGCCAGAAAGCTGCTATTCCCTGGGCGCAAGCGATGGAAATTCCGTGCAGTCACAGAGGTCCATCGTTAGATACGTTGACGAAAGTGTTGGGCGTTGAAGATCTCAGAGTGAAGGACGATGGAATACATGGGGCGGGGATTGATAGCAAGCAGGCCTCTCTGGTGGTGGAAATGATGAAACAACATGGTTTAGCTTTAAAACATAAATAGCGATGATTCGAGATATGTAGTGGTATTGGGTTACGACCATCAAAATATATTTAGTGATTTTGAAAATATAGGAAATTTTAAAATGAACTCCGAAATATCAAGGTTAATTAAAAATACGCCTGTTATATCACTGAAAAAATACTTTGAAGCTGTCCACAATGATCTTATAGATGAAGTGGATTGGGAAGGAGATGAAAAATCTATTAGGAAGTCACTTATAAGTATTACTGACAGTGTAGCAGGCGAAAAGCTAGCCTTGTTGAAATCGGATTCAGAACGGGTAAACGCTTTAACAGATGAATTGGGTCAAAGCATACTAAAACATTCAGTAAACGATGATGAACTAGAGGAATATTATCAACTGGAAAACGAGCATGACCGTGTCTTATGGCTGTTTTTAAAGGATTCTCAGCGTTTTAGACAAGTTGAAGATTGCTGGTATACCGACACAGGCAGAAACGGGCGAATGTGGGACGCCTTTATCGGGCCAAAAGAAATTGAAGTTAGCAAAAACGAAACGGATATTTTAGCTTTCAAAAATAAAATAATGGAATTATTTCGGACTGTCGGAAAAATCCAGGTAGACATATATGAAAGAGTGCGCTCTGAGAGTGATGACAATCAAATTGAACTTATACAAGTAATGGTTTACAGGGAGGATTTGCCTAGTACGCAGCTTGCTTTTGAAGAGGAAAACCTGGTATCGAAAATCGTAAGGACGGTAAAAGAAGTGGCGCTCACCTATGAGCCAGAAAGCGGGCACATAGAAGTCGTCGTGGACGGTAAGGAGAATAGGAAGGCCATTCCAAAAATATTCTCGGAAATACTACTGAAATCTCCAATTGAAGGGGAGAAAATCCCTTTAAAGCGGTACAACATTCAGAGCTTGCTGAAACAGAGAACGTTGTCGTTTGATACGGTAGACGGGATTGAATCCGTCGATGTGACCATGCTCAAGGTTGCCCGGCCTAATAGCTATAATACAGTTACTCTGGATGTCGCCACTAAGGAAGAGCACAGCATATACAAGGTTTCAAAGGAGTATTTTGGTGATAACGATCCGCTTAAATCCGGCTTCAAATTAAAGCAAGTCCGAATCAGTATTAAATTTATGCCGGATGACGAAAGCAAAAGAGGAAAGATTCTGCATGTAAAAATAAGAGAACCAAATGGATGCGACCTAAAAAGTAAGTCACAGAAGGAAAAATTGATAGGCGATAAATATCTTGAGAAATGGGGATTGGTCGAGACCATACAATGAGTAACGGCGTAAAACGATCAACGATAGAAAGATTGCTGAAAATCAGCGAGACTCCTGAAGCATCCATCATTGAAAAATTCGCTATTGAGGAGTTCGGAGATCAATTTCGGGAATTAGTGGATAATAAGATTCTGACTCATTTCAAAATTCTAAAAGCGATTGAGGTTTTTGATGGTGAAAACGAATTCGTTGCGGAAATTCAGCGCAGGGATGGAAAAAATATGTATTTTTCCACGGCGGATGGTTGGGTCGCTGTTTCGGATGAGGATATAAATCTATACAAAATCAGTTTCGAGTGGCTTTTAAGGAAAATCATGGATGCCTTAGACATAGCAGACCGTCATGTGCCAAAGGAGGTGCTTGAAGAAAAAATATGGGCATTGAGTCAGCATAGAGTTGAGAGGCAAAACATAAATATCATTGTTGTGAGAAATATCAGGAATGAGATCGTTTTTGATGCATTAAAAAATTATCTCAACAATCATCATAAAGCACGCAATCCGGCATTAGTGATTGCTTTAGATCAAAGTATTCCAGACCACCTATCATTGCCTGATCAAAATGAGCTGGCCAGAATCGACGAAGCTATAAAATGGGATAAGGAGGAATTTGAACTCAATACTGTTCTTCTCGGCGGGAAAATGGGTGGCAGTATTAGTCAAGAGGGATTTAGCGGTGGGTTTAGAAATCTGGTTGTAAATGGAAAACAATATAGATTCTCTAAAAAACAAGCTGAAGCAATCGAATTTCTTTATAATGTGGGTGGTGCTAGACACCAAGATGAGATTCTTGCAGAGATAAATTCATCTCAAAAGAAACTGTTACAGGTATTTCGAAGCAGAGGCCAAACTAATAATGCCTGGGGAGAAGTTATCAAAAGTGACGGAAAAGGAAATTACTGGTTAGAGACATAAGAATAATTCTCACCTCGCCATAAAAACCTCGTAAATGTAAAATTCACACCAATTTTCACACCCTTAGCCCACCAATTCACACACCCCTAGAGGTTCATACTGATCCCCGAAAGTTAGTTAATTTTTCGGAGATTAAAAAATGAACGTAGAAGTTTTATATGTAGTAAAGATCAATGGTGAAGTCTGTGAGACCGACAAGCCTGCCATTTCCGGTAAGGAACTACTCAAATTGGCTGGCAACGAGCCTACTGGCGATTTCGTTATCTTTCTTCTTTTGGAAGACGGTGACATGGAAAGTATCCGGCCTACTGAGGCGGTTGATTTACAACGAAGCGGAATAGAGAAGTTCCGCACCTTCAGGGCAGATGTCATTTACCGGCTGGAAGTCGATGGTAAGCCCCGGGAATGGGGATCAGACTTTATCACCGGACGTGCTATTAAGCGTCTGGCCGGTATCGAAAATCCGGGAGAAGTCGGTATTTGGCAAATAACCAAAGGTGGCGAGGACAAGTTAATCGATGATCGAGATTTAGTTGACCTCACCTGTGAAGGAATCGAGAAGTTCAGGGTTGGTGCTAAGTATTCGATTTGCATTGAAGGCAAAGTATTTGAGTGGCCCAAGAAAACGATTACCACGGAAGAAATTATTCAGCTTGGTGGCTGGGATGCAAGCCAGGGTGCGGTGGAAGTGGACAAGGATCAGAATGAGCGTCCGCTTGCATCCGGCGAGGTCATTAAGCTGAAGCCAGGCCATAACTTCTGTAAAAAACAACGCTTCAAGAGGGGGTTCGACCAAAATTCCCGGATTGGAAAGGAAGTGTTGCTTTTACAGAAAAATTTTGAGCACGTGGAATACAAGGAAGTAAATAATCTTCATTGGTTCAAAATTGACGGCTATTCTCTCCCATCGCAGCTATCACCCGAAACTATACCAGTCGTATTTAGTGTCACGGCTGGTCATCCGGTTCCAAAGCCTTATGGTTTCTATGTACCTTCAGGCGTAAAGCTGGGTGATCGGGTTTTAAATCTTAATAACCCGCAGCACCCACCACCATTTGCAGGAAGCTGGCGTTTTGCATCATGGGACGTAGAAAACTGGCGGCCCGGTGCAGACGTTACAACCGGGGATAACCTCTGGGGATGGGCGAGAAGTTTCCGCAATCGCTTACTGGAAGGTGAATAATGCAGTCCTTTATTGACCTTACAGGGCGACAGTATAAAGCTATCTGGGAGCACCTTTTACCAGAAGGTGCTACCCGTGAATCCGCCGCCTTTATCTTTGCGGGATTCGAGGAAGTGAACCAGTCATTAGTGCTCAAAGCCCAGGATTATTTTCTTGTAGGACAGGATGGTTTCAAAGCGCAGTACGATGACTATATCGAACTGTCTGACGAGAGTCGGATATCCATCATCAAGAAATCCCATCAAACGAATACGGCACTCATTGAGTTGCATTCCCACCCATTCAGTAGTCCGTGGGCCGCTGCATTTTCACTTGCCGATATGAATGGTTTTGAGGAAACCGTACCGCACATGTGGTGGAGATTACCTGGAAGGCCGTATTCAGCAATTGTGGTTTCACCTAGCGGCTTTGATTCATTGGTTTGGCTGAAAGATCCCCATTCACCGGAAAGCCTTACAGCGTTGCGCGTAGATGGTGAGATGTTGAAGCCAACAGGTATGACCTTGGGAGGTAAACATGGCATTAGTAAATGAACGATTTGGCAGGCAGATTGCTATATTTGGTATTCAGGGACAAGAGAAAATCCAGGCAACAAGAGTAGTATTAGTTGGATACGGAGGGCTTGGAACATTTGTCTTACCCCAACTTTGTTTGCTTGGTGTAAAACACCTTACTGTAGTTGAGCATGAGACTTTTTCAGCAACAAACAGGAATCGGTACATGGGATTCCTGCATAGCGATTTTGATACCGTGAAAGGCATTGGAGTTGACAAAGTACTTGTAGCAGAACGCATCGCCAAAGGCATTGACCCAGAGATTGATATAAAGCTTATCAAGAATAAGCTGGAGTCACGCGAAGCGTTCGACGCGATTATGACGGCTGATATTGTTGTAGGCTGCCTGGACAGCGATGGTGCAAGGTCAGTTCTGAATGAATTATGTATTGCCTATGGTGTCACCTATATTGATCTTGCCAGTGAAGTATTTGGGGACGGGACGTTTGGTGGGCGGGTTGCTATCGTTAAAGATGGGAATGGATGCTTGCATTGTATGGGTGACGGTCTTGATCAAACGGAAGTGCGTCGATACTTGGCTGATGATACGCAACTTGAAAATGAAGCAAAGGTTTATGGTGTTGAAAAAGATAGCCTCGCAATAGATTCTGGCCCGTCCGTCGTTGATTTAAATGGCATTATCGCTTCTCTCGGTGTTCAGGAATTTAAGCTACTTATTACTGATCCGAAAAATTGTTCGCGCTACTTAAATTACCGAGGGCATTTAAAAGCGATAAGTAAAGTACAAGTGAACGAGAGCAGCAACTGCTATTGTTGTAGTCTGCACAATAAAAAAGAGGAAGCCAATATTGCAAGGTATTTGGGAATTAAAGGAAAGCCACCTTAGCATGCTGTGTAGCAATTCCAACTTGATCTGAAAGCTGCTGATTCGTTAAAGGCGTCTGTCAGATAAGATTCGGTTGAGTTCAAAAAACACTGTTCAAAAACCACCCCACCCACTGAATAGATTTCCTGTCGCCCATCTTACCTAATTCTCGCACTATGCCTCGTAACAACACACGGGAGCAGCAGTGCCATGAAACGCCAATTCTGGCCATCGACTTTTCTAATTCTAGGTCTGTCAGTCACACCGGTGGCTTTTGCCGATGTAGACGCCGAGCGCGAGGCGCTGGCGAAAATCATCCATGAGCTCAATGCCCTTGAGCCGTTGATCAAGCGCGCTGAGGCCAACGCCGATCAGGATGCCCGTATCCGACTCCGCTACGACTGGCTGCGTCAGGATCTGTTGAGAGTACAGCAGGGTATCCAGGAGCACATCGACGTGCCTCGTGCAGAACCAAGAACCTTTCCGCCCTTGCGCGGTGATTACCGTCGGTGATGGATGACCATGACACCCGCTCAGAATACGGCATTTCAGGCAGGTTCCGGCATTACACCGGCGACATTATTGACTGGTATCGCATCCGTGGTACTCGTGCTCGCCTTTGTCTGGGTGATGTGGGTGACGTTGGGTACCTTTCGCGCGTGGCAGAACGGTCAAGCGGTTTTGTTCGATGTGGTGTGGAGTACGTTACGCGCGAGCATCGTACTCATGGTGTTGGGATTTTATTTGCGGTGAAGGGGTGGCCATCACTGCGTCATTGATTCGGGGAGTAACCCCGTTAGCCTGGAGGAAAGCAATGATGGTGAAGAGAATCAAAAAAGGAGCAACAGTAATTGGACTGTTGGCGATGTCTGCGTATCAATCGGTGTGGGCGGCCTTGCCGACACCGGTGGCACCCAGTACCGCGCCGGCGGCGGGAGACTGGATAGAACTGATCAAGGGATACATCAAAGACGGCGGCCTCGTGCTCGGGCTGGCCATTGCGGTACTCGGGTTCCTGTGGATCGCCTATCTCGGCTTTTCCAAGTTCAATGAGGCACGGCAGGGTAAGGCCGAATGGGCCGAGGTCGGTGTGCTGGGCATCGTCGGCGCCATCGTTCTGATCTTCGCCAGCTACCTGCTGACTGAAGCCGCGGGCGTCATCTAAAGGGATGGCACATCGAGGTGACATTCTGGCCGACCGGCTCAATGTCGAGCCGGCGATCTTCAAGGGTTGTTCGTCGCCCGAACTGGGCGTCATTGTTGGTGTGGCCGCGCTCATCTGGTTGCCCGTCAGTCTCCTTCTGGCATGGTTGATGGGCGCGGTCACGATGGGTTTCGGCATCGCCGGGGTAGGTGTGGTCGCCACAGTCATCGTGATGGCCAGCCTGTTTCATCGCCTGAAGCGGGGCCGTCCGGACGGCTATTACCAGCAGCAGACCATGATTTGGCTGGATGACCGTGGCTTGCGTCGTTCATCGTTCATTCGGCGTACAGGCAGTTGGGATATCGGGAGGAGCTAGTGTTCTATCTCAATGATAATTACGGATTCAACATCACAGGGATAGAGCACTAAGATGCGACGCTACCGCTACGAGATCGATAACGTCCGTGCCCACTTGCGTTCGCTGTGGATTATTATCGGTGTGCAGCTTGTCGTGATCCTGGCGCTCTGGTTTGGCTGGAGTCAGTCACCCAGGCATCTTACTGTGCATGTTCCACCGGATCTGCGCTCCGGTGCAACGCAGACCATCGACGAAGTGCCGCCAGCCAATGTGTACGCCTTTGCCATCTATATTTTCCAGCAGCTCAATCGCTGGTCCGAAGACGGTGCGCGGGATTACGGTAACGCGATCTTTCGCGTCTCGCCCTATATTACGCCGCGTTATCAGGCCGATCTCATTGCGGACATGGAGCTGAAAGGCAGACAGGGTGAATTGGCCTACCGTGTGCGCGGTGTACAAGAGGTGCCCGGTCACGGTTATGAAGAACGGCGGGTGGATCTGCTCGCATCCGGTGTCTGGGTGGTGTGGCTGGATATCGATCTTTTCGAATCGGTAAAAGGGATGACCGTGAAGAAGACAACCATCCGTTATCCACTTCGCGTGGTGCGCCTTGCCGTCGATCCGGAGTCGAATCCGTGGGGACTGGCGCTGGATGGTTTCGCGGCAACCGGACCCCGGCGACTGAGCGAAGCCGAACTCGCTGACGAGTCCGAGCAAGACGAATGACGGAACAGAGATCAACCTATGCTTACATCAAACAATCTAAAACATATTGTCACTTTCTGGTTTGCGCTTGTATTTGGGCTGGGCTTGCTGTTGATGCACTTTTTTGTCCACGCCGAATCGGAATCCACTGAGCGCATCGAGTGGAAGAAGACGCCCATCCAACTCAATCTCAAGGTGGGCCATGAGCGGTTGGTACACTTACCGGGATCGGTCAAGGTGGGTGTGCCTGCATCCTTGCAGCCACTGCTGCGTACCCAGAGTGTCAATGGCACAGTTTATTTTCTGGCCAATGCTCCCTTCGATGCTACGCGTGTCATGGTGCGCACGGTCGACGATGGACAGATCTATCTCTTCGATGTGTCGGCGTCAAAGGAGGGTGGCCAGACGCATCCCATGCAGGTGTTCGTGAAAGCGGCCGGTGCGAATGAATCCGGACAGACGGATCCATCCGTCGGCAGTAACGAGGCAAGCGTGCAATACAGCTATGTCACCCTGACCCGTTTCGCAGCCCAACAACTCTATGCACCCGCGCGTCTCGTACAAGACAGGCCGGGCATCGTGCGTGTTTCGGTGACGCGTGAACCTGTCGCCTTGCTGCGCGGTGGTGCGGTCGATGCCGCGCCCTTGGTGGCGTGGCGGGCAGATGGTCTGTATGTCACGGCCGTCAAACTGACCAACCGTAGCGATCAGCCGCAGACGCTGGATCCGCGTCACCTGCGCGGTACCTGGTTGACCGCAGCCTTCCAGCACAATCGCCTGTTGCCTGCCGGTAGCGATGCGGACACCACGGCCGTCTACCTGATTTCGGCGCGGCCGTTCGAAGTCTCGAGATAGGGCGATAGGATGAGTCCATGGCCATAGCAACCAGTAATCGACTGTTACCCATCCTCGCCGGCATCGTAGTCCTCATGCTGACGTTCGTCACCATAAAGTCATGCTCGAATCAGCCGGATGATCAGGTCGTGATGGATGCCGTTCCGCAAGCGCCGGTGCCGGACGCCGATACACCGGCGGATACCATCAAAACGTTGACGGCAAATGTCGCAGCGATGACCTCCGAAGTCCAGGCCTTACGACAGGACAACACGACACTGCGTAATGAAAACAGGCAGCTGCTGAACAATCGCAATCAAATTGAGGATAACGTGACGACGCGCGTCAAACGTGCATTATTGTCGCGCGAGCACGATCAGGAGGTGCGCCAGCGAATGGATTCCAGCGTGCTGTCCTCGCTGACGGCGCGAGTGGATACCTTGTCGCAATCGCTATCACCAACGCTATTGCAAGCGAAGCCGACACAGGGTGCCGGCGATATCCCGGTCGGTCTGGGATTCGATGGTGGTGCAGGCGCACCACCTATCACGGGACTGGTCTGGATCGATCCGCTGGATGCCATCGATGACGATTCGAGTGCGGCGAATGGGAACAGTCTGTTACATCAGGTCAGCCAGTCTACCGGCGGGGCACTGAGTAGCGCCCGTGAACAGAGCGGCAACATCGCGCGTGAGTTAGAGACCTTGCGTCCCGTCTACACTGTCCCACGCAATGCCACACTCATTGGTTCGACGGTCATGACCGCTCTGGTCGGTCGGGTGCCGGTACAGGGTCAGGTGCGTGACCCGATGCCCTTCAAGGTGATCACGGGTGCGGATAACCTGACTGCCAACGGTCTCACCGTGCCAGGCGTGCAGGGTATGGTGTGGAGCGGCACGGCGATCGGTGACTGGACATTGTCCTGCGTGACCGGCCGACTCGATTCGGTCACCTTTGTTTTCGACGACGGTACCATTCGCACAATTTCCGGCGATGACCAAGGTGGTCAGACGGGTGGTGCCAACCGACCTCTTGGCTGGATTTCGGACCAACAGGGTATCCCGTGCATCAGCGGCGAACGCAAGACCAACGCACCGGCATTTCTCACCCAGCGCATGGGTGTAATGGCCGTTCAGGCGGCGGCCGATGCGGCCGCGGCCGCCAAGACCACCACGGTCGTCAGTGACAGTGGCGCGGCGACCAACAATGTCACCGGCGATACCGGCGCCTTCGTACTCGGCAAGACCATTGCCGGCGGTAGTGACGAGGTCGCCAAGTGGCTGCTGGAACGCCAGTCCCAGAGCTTTGACGTCATCTTTGTGTCGGCCGGCACCGGCATCGCCATTCACGTCGACCGCGAACTCCCTATCGATCTCGATCTTAAAGGCAGGAAACTAAATCATGCGAAATCTATCAGCCCTTATCACCACACTCGGCTTGATTAATCTCGTGTTGTCGGGCTGCGCCAGCACCAAGGAGACGGTGTTGCCCCAGGATGGCCCATCCATGAAAGCAATCTACGAACAACACATAAAAGAGATGGGCGCGCGCGATCCCCTGGTGATACGTGAGGCGTTGGGAAATCACTCTATCGTTGACGGCGACGGTTCACTTCATGGTTATACCCGAGAGGCCCACAACGAGATCGACAGCACCTTTCCCCGGCTGGCAAACCCGAGCCTGATGATGTACGTGTTTCCCCACCTGGCAGGCGACGAGCAGGTACCAGTGCCCGGCTATGTAACGACGTTCCCGATGTACAAGCGGGTCGAGTACGCACTGCCCGGTGAAGTGCCGACCAGGTTGCAGCGGAAATAACATGGCGAAGTTTCTGTCACGCGAACCATTGATGCAGGCTAATGATTCGGCGGAAGCGCCGGTAACCACGGCGGCGGTCAAGCGTTTCTATGATCGCCCACCGTCCTTTACTGATCTCCTGCCCTGGGTGGAGTACGACCCGGACAGCCACACCTTCCTGCTGGAAGACGGCATCAGCGTGGGTGCCTTGTTTGAAATCATCCCTGCGGGTACCGAGGCCCGCACACCCCAGTTCATGACGCAACTGCGCGATGCCATCCAGACGGCACTGACCGATGCCATCCCCGAAGAGGATGATGC
>CALZGZ010000366.1 GCA_945787105.1 uncultured Gammaproteobacteria bacterium | reverse complement strand
GGGCAAAGCCGCTATCTAACCAATGCGATCACCGAACTCGTGGCTCGAGCGTCGGCACAGGTGGACTATTACAAGCTGCAGGAGGAGAGTACCAGGGCGTTTCATGTCTGTGGCCTATTCGTGCACCAAGAGCGGGATAGTACGGTGACGACCAATAACATCGCCATGGGCGGGGCCATCGCGCGCACCGATTTACACGTGACTTTGAACGATGTCGGGGCCCGTAGCAATCTAAACGGGCTTTACATAGGTATGGGCAGGCAGCACATCGACAACCATACGCAAGTTGATCATCGTGTTGCGCGCTGCAGCAGTGATGAATTCTACAAGGGGGTGCTTACTGGACGTGCCCGCGCAGTGTTCCATGGACGTATCGTAGTGCATCAGGACGCCCAACATACCGACGCCCAGCAACAAAATAAGACTCTGTTGTTATCACGTGATGCTGAAATCGACACCAAACCGCAACTGGAAATTTATGCCGACGATGTGAAGTGCTCCCATGGTGCTACGGTTGGCCAACTTGATCCCAATTCGATATTTTATCTGCGATCCCGCGGCATAGACGAAACAACCGCACGTAGCTTGTTGACCTATGCCTTTGCCAACGATGTCATCAATCGCTTTGCCATCAAGTCGATTCGCGACGAACTAGAACAACACTTAACTCGGACGTTACTACACGTCAAGCGTATTGGGGGGCCGACATGACACCTGCCGAGGCATCTGCCGCGCGGGCGGTCGACCCGCAGGGCTTTGACATTGATCGGGTGCGTGCCGATTTCCCTATCCTGCAACAGGAGGTACATGGCCGGCAGTTGGTATATCTGGATAATGCCGCCACCACACAAAAGCCGGCGTCCGTGATCGAGGCTTTAGAGCGTTATTACTACTTGGACAACGCCAACGTCCATCGCGGTGCACATGAATTGAGTGAACGCGCGACGCGTGCGTTCGAGGCCGCGCGTGAGAAAGTACGCGGGTTTTTACATGCGCATGACGCCACAGAAATTGTTTTTGTTCGGGGCGCCACGGAAGCCATAAATTTGGTCGCTCAAAGCTACGGTCGTGCGAACATCAAACAGGGCGATGAAGTTTTGCTCACAGAGATGGAGCACCATTCCAATATAGTGCCATGGCAATTGCTGTGCGAGCAAACCGGCGCTGTGCTCAAGGTTGTACCAATCAACGAGCATGGCGAATTAATACTGGACGAGTTCGATCGGCTGCTCACTAAACGTACTAAGTTGGTGGGCATAGTGCACGTGTCCAACGCGCTTGGAACGATCAATCCGATCAAGACGTTAATCCACAAGGCTCACGATGTCGGTGCAGTGGTGTTAGTCGACGGCGCGCAAGCGGTAGCCCATATTCAAGTTGACGTGCGTGATTTGGATTGTGACTTCTATGCATTTTCCGGTCATAAGCTATATGGCCCAACCGGGATCGGTGTGCTGTACGCCAAGCAATCAATACTCGAAGCAATGCCGCCCTATCAAGGGGGTGGGGAGATGATTGAACATGTTACGTTTGAGAAGACGACGTATAACAAGTTACCGTACAAGTTTGAGGCCGGTACCCCGAACATCGCCGGGGCGATCGGACTAGGCGCCTCTATCGACTACCTCAGAACCATGGGATTGGGTGCGGTGTCGGCCCATGAGCGGAGCGTGCTGCGGTACGCGACACAACGCGCGCAGGAAATCAAGGGGTTGCGGATCATCGGCACCGCGGGGTTGAAATGCAGTATCCTGTCTTTTGTGGTGGCCGGCACCCACCCGGCGGATTTCGGCACTATTCTCGATCAGCTTGGGGTGGCAATTCGAACCGGCCACCACTGTGCAATGCCGGTGATGCAACATTTCGACATCCCCGGAACCGCTCGGGCATCAATCGGTATGTACAATACCCGACAAGAAGTTGACGTGTTCATCGATGGTGTTGCGCGTGCCAAACGAATGTTGAGTTGATTTGAACGATGAGTAAGCAGATGACACCCACCAGTGATCACGGCGGCGTACGGTCCAGTCTCTCGGAACGTGTGGTGGACGCGCTGAAGACCGTCTACGATCCGGAGATTCCGGTCAATATCTATGATCTGGGACTAATCTATAACATCAACATTAACGACGAATGCGTAGTGACCATCGATATGACCCTGACTGCACCGGGTTGTCCGGTGGCGCAAACCTTCCCCGGCGTTGTGGAAAATGCGGTGAAAGCGGTGCAGGGGGTTAAAGACGCGATCGTCGAATTGGTCTGGGATCCACCCTGGGACCAGGATAAGATGAGTGAGGAGGCGAAGCTCGAGTTGGGCCTATTGTGAGCCCACGAACAAGTCATAATTCCTTCGTTTGAAAAAACGCTGGCCTCACAAGACAAATTTACAACACGCCAGAAACACAAGTTGGAGCATCGGAACGAACAGGGCCGTGAACCGCGGTTCCTTATCTCCTTGGGATATACAAACGTTACACTTTTGTCTTTCGGCTTTGTGCTTCGGTATGTCTGATTGGGTTGACGTGGTAAGTAAAGACAAACTGACTCACGGTCAGCATGTGGTCGTAGACGTCGACGACGTCGCGGTCGCCGTATTCAATATTGACGGCGAGTTTTTGGCCGTCGAGGATGTGTGTACCCACGATGGCGCTGAACTAGCGAGCGGTGATTTGGAAGGAGATACAATTGTTTGCCCCCGCCACGGAGCCAAATTTTGTTTGCGGACTGGTGAGGTGTTGGCGCCGCCGGCGTACGAGCCGGTTTCGACCTTCCCGGTACGCATTCACGGCGACATTGTTCAAGTCCGGGACGATAGATGGGAAGACGAGTGATCACGTGGACCAAGGTTGACCGGCACACCAGGTTCTTTGGTCGATGACACGATGAGTTGTAAGCTGACACCGAGCACTTGGCGGCTGACAATTCTCACCTGCCTCGCCGCTTAAGCATGTCGGTTTCCAAGACGATTCCCATCTCCCTCGCGATGATTGCCACGGTGGTGATTTTTTATGTCCTCGCCGTGGGCAAGTCACTGCTGGTGCCGTTCGCAGTGGCGGTAATGATCTGGTACATCATTAATGCCTTGAGCCGAGC
>CALZGZ010000365.1 GCA_945787105.1 uncultured Gammaproteobacteria bacterium | reverse complement strand
GAACCCCGGTGCATTAAACGAACACCGAAACCCTTCCCACTTCTAACCGCCCCACGACATCAAATGAAAGAAATCCCGCACCGTAACCGATACCATGCTGAAGGGGCTTAACTTAGTGCCATTCTGGTCTGTCGCCTAATTATGCTTAGTTATTATCGATTCTGAAACTACGCAGATTTAGAAGCAGGTGACACCCCGTGTCCAATCGCTTTTACAGAGCGAATCAGGGCATCGATCTGGCCTTCCTGAGCCCTTACTGCTGACCGGGTAAGGTCGCCGTTCGACACAAGCCCCTGAAGGTGCCCACCCTCAACTACCGGAAGATGTCGGAACCGTTTTTCCGTGACAACGCGCATCGCCTCTTCCACGGTAGTCGTTGGTTTTAGCGCCAATGGATCAGGTGTCATTACCTCGGAAACCCGGGTGGCCTTGGGATCCAAGCCCTCATCCACGACCCGGAACAGTACGTCTCGCTCAGTGAAAATCCCAACCAGCTGCCCCCCTTCCTTGACGAGCAGTGCACCAATATTCAGTTGATGCATCCTGTGCACTGCATCTGCAACGGAGACCTCCGGAGCGGTGGTTTCAACTGATTGACCTTTCTCAGGAATTATTTGACCAAGTGTAGTAAGCATGATGTCTTCCTCTTTCTGATTGCGATCGCTGCGGTGCGATCCAGACAGTGTGGCGCAATGCACCGCTCGCAATACTAAAACGTAATGGGTTTATTACCTCGGAACCAACAATAATACCTGACAATAACCTAGTATAACACTGAGGATATTTGTGTAACAACGAGCTTTTAGTACGGGAATTCGGTTGGTCTGGCAGTCCGTTGAGCTGCGCGGATCGTAGCGAGGCAGAAGGGAAATTCAAGACTAGTTTTGATGATGTTGCGAGCCTTTCATCAATGGCGAATGGTTTTGCTGCTTTACGAACAGCGTAACTGTTTGCAATGGCCACAATCGAGTGAATACCGGACGCCTGGTTGGTGGGACTCGGATGGCAGCAACGGGTGTGTGCCGTGCTTAGGCGGTGTTTCTCAGTGGGTGCAAGTTCCACCCGGCAAGTATTGCTCTAGCGGGAAGCAATCGGAACAGTCATGGAGGAAACGAAGTGACTGAAGCCTTCGTTGTAACGGATCACTTTAGGTGATTCAGCGAGTGTGCAGGCCGTAACGTAAGTGAACGCTGAGCAATTCTCGAAAAGGTCGTTGCGCAGGCCGACCCGGACACCCATAGGGGTAAGGTTGACACGGCTGGGGAAGAGAGTAAAAAAGCACCCGGCCGCTGCGCTGGGGTAGTAGCGGCAGCCTGTGCACAAGGGAAACGCAGGCAACACGGGAAGCCCAATAGCGTGGTCGGTCGTGGCGATTAACCTGAGGCCGGTGACGGTCAGAGCGGGCGCTATGAGGTGGCGGAAAGGCCCGTAGTACCGAGAAAGCCGGGTAATGCCTGCGGAGGAAAACCGCACCACATTCGACTCTACCGATTGCCGTCGAAAAGAAAAAATGAACCTAGCTAGAGATAGTCTACAAATATCTATCGTATGAAGTTTTAGCTATTACATCCAAGGTATCTATGCTGGCCGCTTGGAATCAATTTTGCGCTGGTTCATCGTCCGCGTCCGACGGCAGTTTATTCTGCTCCGGTTTATTTGGTGGGGGGTCGTTGTCGTCGAGTAGGATGCGGTAGGCGGGGCCTTCTAGATCGTCAAATTGGCCGGACTTGACTGCCCAGATGATCGCCCACACGATGACACCGACAAGCACCAACGACAGTGGCATTAACAAGAACAATATATCCATTGACGATCTAAGTATCGCGTTTGCCCGATCAACGACTTGCTCCATCACCGAGTCGTCTCGGCGTGACATCCGGAGCCGATGCCCACGGGTTTTTTGCGGCGCGTGATTGCGTTAATGCAGATGTCGGCCGACGCTCGCGTAGACGCAGCGCATTACCCACTACCAGCAACGAGCTGGCAGACATGCCAATCGCGGCCAGCCAGGGCGGCACCATTCCCACGGCAGCGGCGGGCAGAGCAAGCAGGTTGTACGCAATCGCCCAGGCGACGTTTTGCCGCACCACCCGCATGGTGCGTTTCGCCAATCCGAATGCTTGAAACAAAGCGTAAAGTCTATCATTGAGAAGCACGAAGTCGGCGGTGGTGCGCGCGAGGTCCGTCCCGCCGCCCATGGCAATTGACACCTGAGCTGCGGACAGCACCGGTGCGTCATTGATGCCATCGCCGACCATGGCCACGGTATATCCCTCCGCCTGCAGGTTCCGGAGTCTCGAAAGTTTTTGTTCCGGTGTCAGGGCCGAGGCGTATTCGCGTAATTCTAGTTGATTCGCCATTTTGTTAACTGGTCCGGCACGGTCCCCGGAATACAACGCTAAACGAATCCCGGTTTGCTCGAATGCGCGAATGGTTTCGGTGGCATCGCTGCGTAGTTGGTCGGTAAATAAAAACTCGCCATGCACTCGCTCGTCATCTGCGAGTAACACGATGGTATGGTCACCATGTGAGCTCGGCATATTCCGGATGCCGGCGCGTTCCATTACATACTCCGGCCGGCCAAGATGATAGCGTTTGCCGTCCACTGTGCCGCTGATCCCTCCACCGGACTGGGTGCTAACATGTAATGCCCGTTTGACCGGTAAACTTACGGCGGACGAGATGACCGCTCTGGCGAGAGGATGCTGAGAAAAGGCCTCCAACGCAGCGGCGACGGATAAAGCTTCGCTCCGGGACAGGTTCGACTGCATGACGACGTCGGTCAGGCTTATCTCTCCACGAGTCAGCGTGCCGGTCTTGTCGAATACCAGGTAATCTACCCGTGCCAACCGTTCTAAAACGTCACCACCGGTTGCGATGATTCCCATTGCGGCAAGAGTGTTTGATGCGGTGGTCTGTGCGGTCGGGATCGCTAATGACAGGGCGCACGGACAAGTGATCACGAGGACCGAAACCGTTACCGCCAGCCATTTAGCCGGATCCTGATGCCACCAGTACGTGCCTACCACGATAGCCAGACACAACACCGCGATGACGAATCCTGTCGCTGCCTGGTCCGATAGTCGTGTCAACCTCGGTTTATCGAGTTGCACCCGCTCGACCAGCCGCACTATCTGCGATAGCACGGTGTCGTCCCCGACACCGGTGATCTCGATCTCGATGGGTTGATCGAGATTAACCGATCCCGCGAGCACCCGGTCGCCAAGTCGTTTTTCAATCGGCCGGCTCTCCCCCGTCAATAGGGTCTCACTGACACTGGAATTGCCGGTGATTACGCGCCCGTCGGCGGGCACGTTCGCGCCGGCGAACACACGTATCCGGTCCCCGGTTAGAAGTTCTCTCGCCAATACCGTCTCCAAATCGCCTGCGGCGGTGATACGCTCCGCAACATCGGGCGCCGCCTGGGCCATGGCGTCTAATTGACGTGTGCTACGTTGGCGAGCCACCAGTTCGAAGTAGCGTGCGGTCAACAAGAAAAATACAAACATGGCCACCGACTCGAAGTATACCGACCCGCTTCCCTTCCACGTCGCCCAGGCGCTGCCTGCAAATGCGATGGTAATTCCCAACGCGACCGGCACATCCATCCCGGGCTGGAAGTTCTTCATGTCGCGCCAGGCACCGGTGATAAATGGAGACGCGGCATAAAACAGTATCGGCACAACCAGTAGCAAACTGACCCAGCGAAATAGATTCTCATAGGTCCAGGAAATGCCGTACCAATCACCAAAATACATGGCGACTGCGATCATCATCACTTGTATGCCGAGTGCAGCAGCCACGCCGATGCGCTGTAGTAGTTGCTTGCGCGCCTTTTCAACGATTCGTTCGCGCCGGTCAGGATTGTACGGGTGAGCCACGTACCCGATGTGTTGTATCGCCCCGAGGATGTCACTGAGGTGGATGCGATCGGGGTCCCAGGTCACCCAGGCGCGGTGGGTCGAATAGTTCACGTGGGCTTCATGAACGCCGCGCAGTGAACGCAGATGATGTTCATTCAGCCAACTGCATGCGGCGCAAGTTATTCCCTCCAGTATCAAAGAGGCCTCACGTAATCCCTCCTCTGGTTCCCGGACAAAGCTTTTTTGAACTTCAGGATGATCGTAAGCGGAAAGCGCGGTGCCTAGATTGGGGATCAGATCTGATGGATTGCGCGCGGTCTCGGTGCGGTGGCGATAATAGTCCCCATAGCCACCTTCAATAATCGCTTGGGCTACTGCCTGACAGCCAGGACAACACATCGGGCGGCGCTGACCATCGATCTCGACCCAAGACCCCACCGCCGGCGCGACCGGTAAGCCGCAATGAAAACAAGGTGTATGCTTCGCAGCCGCCATTATGAAAGACTGAGCACCGACATTGATCGGAGTGTTTGTCACAGCGGCTGATTAATCTGCACCAGCGGAGCCGCCCGTCGCGCAATAAGGGAACGAGATCAATCTGACTATGCGGATTAACATGGGTTCCACGACGTTCTGGGGGATACTCTGGATCTATCACTAGGTGCCCGATCCGATGATCCAGATCCGGCACGCCTTATGTCTACCTACCCCGTTGACAGTGCCAACCGCGTCAGGGCCTACACTCACCTGGCAATCCGCCCAGCCCGCTTAGGTCTATCGGACCGGGCTGTCGATGCCACGCCGCACTCGATTTCTAGTGTAACATGTCCGCTACCGGGTTGATTCCGGTCAACCGAAAACCGGCCAACGCATGTAAACGCTCATGGTTTTTGATTTCCACGGAATTCCGTTTCACTGAAATCACTTTATCCTGTTGCAGACGGGTGAGCGTGCGGCTGACGGTTTCCACTGCGAGGCTCAGATAACTGGCGATGTCGGTGCGCGACATCGGTAGAGTGAAATTGGTGGATGAAAAGCCTCTATTTAGATGGTAATTGGATAACGTGACGAGAAACGAAGCGAGCCGCTGGGTTGCGCTCTTGGTTCCAATCGTCACCAGAAAATCTTCTTCCCTGGCCATCAGCGCGCTGATTCTTTTGAGCATTGTTTCCTGGATTCGAATAGACCCCGTACAAAGCGTGGCGAGATCCCCAAAGCGGATTGCGCACACACTTGCAGTATCGAGCGACACCGCGTGGCATGTGTAGAACCCGCGGGCGACCGCGTTGAACCCGATGAGATCACCGGGAAGATGAAAGTCGATGATCTGTTCCTCGCCCTCGGGCGTGATCTTGTAAGTCTTGAACGCCCCGGAACGTACCGCGTACAGATAATCAAAGGCGTGGCCTTCACTGAATAGCTCTTGGCCCCGTTTCATTAGTTTAGGGACTGCAGAAATATTCAATAGCTCATGGGTCTCAGTTTCCGACAGACCTTGTCCCAAACAAACACCGGCTCGATCACAGGACTGGCACTGGCCTGATTGAAGCGGGAACTGGACGACTCGTGTATCGCGACTCATGACGGTCCTCCTTTATGGTTCGTTGTCCACAAACCATATACCGTCCGCGTCTATGGACCAACTCGCGATTCCACGTACGTAGTTCTACGTAGTACGGGTGATCTCGGTCACCGATGGTTGTCGATTTCTAAGGCGTTTTTTATATGTTCGACCAGTAATTGGTTTCGAAATGGCTTGGTCAGGACAACCGACGCGCCGGCAGTATGTGCACGGCTAACTAAAGTGTCGTCCTTTTGTGCCGTGATGACGACCGTGGGGATGGTGATACCGCGGTTGCCGAGCTCTTCCAGTAGCTCCACGCCATTCATCCCCGGCATGCGAAGATCCAGCACCAGGCAGTCCCTTTCCGAGCGCCGATAATCGGCGAGAAACTCCGGTGCCGAGGCATAAGGCCGCGCATGCCAGCCCAGGGAATAGGCTAACAGGGTGATCGCCGAGCGAATCGCCTGATCATCGTCCACAATGTACAAAGTGGACGGGGTATTGGCACTAAAACTTCTCTGATGTTCAGCCATGATTAGGACAGTGACAGCCGTCGCTGCGCCGGCATCGTAGTAAACACCAGATTACGAGAAGATACTTTGATGCGGATCAAAGACCCTTTTGTTTAGGATCGTCTCGATCGCTGGTACCGGAGATTAGCTGTGCAAGTTCCACGGCATTTTTGACTTCCATCTTTTTTAGAATCCGGGAGCGGTGTAGCTCAACCGTTCGTTCACTAATGCCAAGCTCGACGGCGACTACTTTATTCGGCTTTCCGGCCGCAATCATGTCCATGATTTCACGTTCCCTGTGGGTGAGCCGCGTCAGTCTTTGTTCGACCGCACGGTGTTGTGCGACGCGGGAGTAGTTATCGCGGTCGTTTTGCAGTGCTCGTCGCACGCAATTCAATAATAATTCCTGATTTACTGGCTTCTCGATGAAATCCATGGCTCCGTCTTGCAGCGCCTGCACGGCAGTGGGGACTGTACCATGCCCGCTTAGAAAGATGATTGGCATGGCAATGCCGCGTTCATGCATTCGTTTTTGAACCGCGAGTCCATCCATGTCCGGCATTTGCAAGTCGAGGATTATGCAACCACGGCATTCACAATCTTTGGGGCAGGATCGAAAAAAGTCCATCGCCGAGGCGAAATGTTCGATTTCAAATCCTTCCGATTCCAACAGCAACTTCAAGCCCGCGCGGACCGCGTCATCGTCATCGATAATGTAGACGATCGGTGATTCGGCCATCAATATATTGCTTCCATGATCGCCAGAGAAAATGAAAAAGTGGCGCCGCCCGCTGCGTTCGATAACGCGGATAGCTCACCGTTATGGGCTTCGATGATTCTATAGCTGATGGACAGCCCCAGTCCGGTGCCCTTTTCTTTTGTTGTGTAGAAAGCGGTGAACAGGTGAGCCATATTGTCGGCGAATCCACAACCGGTATCACTGATTTTTACCTCTATCTTATCATCGTGTTGTATGGTTTCTATATCGAGCTGCCGCAGGTCACTGGTTTCCATCGCCTCGATAGCATTCCAAACAATGTTCAGCACCACTTGTTCAATTTGTAACTTGTCAGCCCACACACCTGGCAGGCGTTTGCCAAGACGCAGTGTGACTTTCACTTCATTCATATGAATCTCATGGCTTACCATTGCCAGCACATCTTTTATTACCGCATTCAAGTTGACGATTTCCTGGTCAAGCGTGCCGGTTTTTACGAATTGGCGAAGCCGGCGAATGATGTTGCCGGCACGTATTCCCTGATCGGATATCTGACTCAAGGCGTCACCGATAACGTCTTCTGGTACTTTTTCTTTCTTGAATAGATTCTGGCATGCATCAGCAAAACTAACGATGGCCGTCAACGGCTGATTGAGTTCGTGAGCGATGCCGGATGCCATCTCCCCCAACGCGGCCAGGCGTGCGGCGTGCGCATGTTCGGCCAGCCGTTCTCGTTCTCGCTTCTCTGCTGAACGTCGTTCTGATGTGTCGCGAATAATGCCCGTAAACAGCCGCCGGTTAGGGAACAATACTTCGCTAATAGCCAATTCCATTGGAAACGTGGTTCCGTCTTTACGCAGCCCCATCATCTCTCGCCCGGTTCCTATGACCGTGGCTTCGCCGGTGCGCAGGTAATGTTGAATATACTGGTCGTGTTCCTCGCGATAAGGAGAAGGCATCAGCATTTTCACATTCCGGCCTATTGCTTCTTGTGCGCCATATCCAAACAGTCTTTCCGCCGCCGGATTAATGGATTCGATGACACCGTTGGTGTCGATGGTAATAATGCCTTCCACCGCGGTTTCGACAATGGCGTTTAGTCTGGCGGCATGTTCCTCGATCTCGAGTTGGGCGTGTTTCTTGCCGGTAATGTCCAGTCCGGCACCTATGACCCAGCGAACATGTCCATCGCCCTCGCGAACTGACGTATTGAACCAATGGACACAAATGCGCGCCCCGCTCTTGGTCACCCAGTAGTTTTCATGCTCGTTGGGAACCGGCTTTTGGACCAGTTCCCTGAACACAGCCTTCACCTCATCCACTTGCCCGGGAAGCAACAGCCGGTCCCACAGGTATTCGCCGATGACTTCACGCCGGTTATACCCGGTGGCGTGTTCACACGCGTTATTGAAATGGACCACGCGGCCCTCTGCGTCCAGGGCCACCAACAGCATGCCGGTGTGGGCGAGTATTGCTGCCGCTATTCCAGGCTCCGCAGCGAGAGGATCGATCTGTTGTACCGGTTGTGGTTGTTTTGCGGTCATGCCTGGTAGGTTGCGAAAACACCGAATAATGATTGGGCGGAACCTTACCGCATATCCCGTGGACAGGGCTAACTTAACCCGCTACCGGCCAATATGGGTAGGGTGCCTAACGCTTGCGCCAGGCATAGAACATTAGTATATTACTAATAACTTATAATATCATTCGGTGTTCATCTGTGAACGCACAATAACGCGTGGGCGGGGTTTACATAATGAAACGCTTGAGCTTTCTAATCTTCGGTACGTTGTGGTTCCATGGCGCGGTGTCTGCCGAGCCGTTCACCACCCTCCAGCAGGCAGTGCGTTCTACCGTCGATCAAAATTTTTCACTGCGTGCCTCGGCACAACAGCTCGCCACCGCGGAGGCACAGATCGGTGTGGCGGAGTCGGCGCGTAGCCCCCAATTAGTGTTTCGTTATGGCTTTCAGGCCAGCGACAATCCGTTGGATGCCTTTGCCACGTCGCTGAATACGCGCACCGTTAAGACAGAGGATTTCGACCCGGATCGCCTCAACGACCCGGACGTCAGTACGCTGTTCAGCGGCGCCGTGGCGCTCCAGTATTCCGTTTACAACGGGGGACGTACCGAGGCGGATATTGACAGCGCGCAGGGCAATTCGAAAGCGGTGCGGTTGCGACACGGCAGGTTCTTGCAACGTTTGGCCTTCAATACCATGCGCGCTTACTACGCCAGCCAAGCCGCCGAGCACGGGGTGTTGATCGCCAAGGATGCGGAGGCGGCTGCCCGGCGTCATGTCAGAACCACTCGCCGGTTGGTGAAGGAAGACCGTACCGTCAAATCGGATCAGCTTACGGCTGAGGTAAATTGGTCGGCATTCAAGAGTCTGATGACTCAATCCGCGACCGGCCTCAAACTGGCTTACAATCGGCTCAAGGTGGCCATGGGAGTGCCTCAGATGCAGCCGATTTTGGTTCCCCCAGTGAGCCTCAAACCGATCCCGGTGCAACTGCGGGACATCGGCAGTTACGAACAACAAGCGTTCGAGTCACGTCTTGATCTGGAGGCGCTGCAGGCCGCGCTGGATACGGCACGAGCACAGATTCGATCCGTCGAGGCGGGACTGCGTCCAAGGGTGGATCTGGTGGCCGATGCGACACTGTATCGGGACGATCCCCTGGTCAACGAACCCTCGTGGCGAGTGATGGGGATGTTGAGCAAAGATCTGTATACCGGTGGGCGAACCCGTAGTAGTGTGGATGCGGCACGATCCCGCGCCGATACCATTCGTTATCAACTCGAGTCCCTCCGGCAGGAGATCCTGGGTGAGCTCCGCGACGCCTATGACCAGGTCGAGGAGTCACAAGTTCGACTCGCGATCGCGAAGGGTAATGTCGCCAAGGCCCGCCGTAACGTAAAGTTGATTAGCGAACGTTATGGGCAGGGCCGTACCATCCTCATCGATCTGCTCGGTGCAGAGCAAAGACTCGTAGCGGCCCGCAATGAGGAACTCGGCGCCCAGCAATCATTGCTGACCCACCTCGCAGCCCTGCGTTTAGCCACTGGCAGCCTGGACCCGTACGCCACGTTCGGTGATCAAGGCGCAACGCAGTGAACACGACGAAGTATATTTCGTCATTAGTGCTGGCGGTGCTGCTTGTCGCTTGCCGTGAAGCACCCACACCGACCCCCCAGATCGAGCGACCGGCATTGGAACGCCTAACGGTCACGATCGAACCGGCCAAGACCGGACAGATTCTGTCGGTGCCCAAGGATGCGCTACTAACCCGCGCCGGTATTCCGGGGGTGTTTGTGTATCGTCAAGGTGTGGCGCGTTTTCAAATGGTGAAGGCCGGGCGAACCGAGCGGGATTTAGTGGAGATCCTGAGTGGCCTTAATGGCGGCGAGACGCTGGTGGTCGGTGATCTGAAGGCGGTGCATGACGGTTCGCCGGTGAGACCCGGTAAGTAGTGAGAGCCGGAAGT
>CALZGZ010000364.1 GCA_945787105.1 uncultured Gammaproteobacteria bacterium | reverse complement strand
GCGAGAACGATTCACAACAGGAGATCGAGGAAATGACGCAATGGGTGGTAGACCGCTTGGGGCCCGATGTGCCGATGCACTTTACCGCGTTTCATCCGGATTGGAAGATGCGTGACAAGCCGCCCACGCCGCCGAAAACACTAATGACAGCGAGGCAAATCGCCCTCAAAAACGGCGTACGCTACGCATATACTGGAAATGTGCACGACGAAGCGGGAGGCAGCACCTATTGCCACCAATGCGGAATCAAGCTGATCGGTCGCGATTGGTATGAATTGCACGACTGGAATCTCGACGACACTGGTCACTGCCGGGCCTGCGGGACCCGGTGTGCCGGTGCGTTTGAGGGATCGCCCGGCACATGGGGCCGCCGACGCCTGCCGGTGCGCATGAGTGCCAGCGTGTGATGCGTGGTAACGACCGGCGCTAATCGTTGGGGCAGACTGGGACTGATTTGGCTTGCTGAGTGCTCCCGCCTGGTTCGATCATCATTACCGCATTTATGGATGTCTGCTTGACCAGGCCCGATCCCCCGAGTTACCTGTTTCACGATTGGTCGCCAGTGGCAGCGGGGAGCCGGCGACGAAAAATCGAGTCTTGCTGGGGAAAATTCAGGCACGAAACACGAATTTCGATTGTAAAAGGAGAATTCCGATGACAGATTCAACATACGGTTTCAGCATACAGGTGTCGGGCAACTTTGACGATGTTGTATCCCGTGTCACCGAGGAGTTGGCGAAGCAAGGTTTCGGTGTGTTGACCGAGATCGATGTCAAGGCCACTCTAAAAAAGAAGCTGGGTATCGATAAAGCCCCTTATGTGATTCTCGGGGCCTGTAACCCAACTCTTGCCAATCAGGCATTGGACACGGATCCAGATATTGGCCTATTACTGCCGTGCAACGTGGTGGTGCGCGAGGATAATGGCGGCGTCACCGTGGCATTCATGGACCCGGCGGCGGTGCTGGGTATCGTGCGGCGCGAGGAGTTAGCCGAACTTGGCAAACAGGTTCGTGAACGGCTGGAGCGGGTACGCGATGCGTTGAGCTCGGTTTAGGACGACTCATCTGTGCTCCGTGACCCACGAAGAGCACTGGACTGAGCAACAATATACTGTTTAGAAATACCACCACGAACTTATGATGGGTGTTGACGAATTCATACTGCGCAATGAAGGACTGATTCGAGTCGGATTTTTCCTGGGTGTATTTTCGGTCATGGCATGGTGGGAGATCATCGCACCAAGGCGGCCGCTGTTGGTATCCAAGCTGCGTCGCTGGCTCAGCAATATCGGTATCGTGGCTTTGAATACCGTCTTGTTGCGGTTGATATTCCCAGCGGCGGCGATCGGGGCGACACTGTTCGCGGCTGAACGTGGTTGGGGGGTACTCAACTACGCATCGTTTCCCGGCGCGATTGAGTTGCTGGTATCGATACTCGTCTTGGATCTCGCGATTTATTTGCAACACGTGATGTTTCATGCGGTGCCGACATTTTGGCGCCTCCACCGTGTGCATCACGCAGACCTGGATTTCGATGTCACCACCGGCGCGCGTTTTCATCCCGTCGAGATATTGTTATCAATGTGCATCAAGATTGGGGTGATCTTTGCTCTCGGTCCGCCGGTGCTTGGGGTGTTGATCTTCGAAGTGCTCCTCAACGCTACCTCCATGTTCAACCACTCGAACGTGAGAATGCCGGAAACCGTGGATGCCAAACTGCGTTGGTTGGTAGTGACGCCAGACATGCATCGTGTGCACCACTCAGTGAAGCGTCATGAGACCAATAGCAATTTCGGCTTCAACCTGCCGTGGTGGGATCGGTTGTTCGGTACCTACCGAGCGCAGCCGGATGGCGGTCATACCGCTATGACTATTGGTATCGATACGTTTCGTGATACCAGCGTGTGTGTTGATTTACCCCGCATGCTATGGATTCCTTTTCGGCGTGACACCGGTGTGTATCCGATCGGCCGTCGACCCGATTCCCGCTGATTGGCGTGAACCCCGGTGCGGTGTTCACGCATGACCGTATATGGTTCTGGGGCAAACTGAATCGAGGGAAGATTTCCGAGACACGCCGTGAATCCGTCCCGGTAGGCTCGACGCCGGCGTCGCCGCTGGCTACGGTCTTGCAAGTTCACCCGGCAACCGTGTTCAGCTTCGGATCTTTCTCGAATACACGCCATTCGAAGCTGACCACAATCTGACGGTTGTGGGTTACTTTTAGGCCGGAACGTCCGGATTCAGGCTATAGGTGCCAGTAATGCTGGCTTGGTCCAACACATGACCCGCGATGGCGTTTAGGACGTCACCGCCGCTGAAATCACCATCTACTGGGCACCGTTCGATATCCAGTGCGTACACCGTAAATACATAGCGATGCCTGATCGCGTCGTTCCAAGGTGGACAGGGCCCATCATAGCCGCAGTACTTTCCCGACATGTCGGCGTCGCCGGCGAACCAATTCGTATAGTCGTTCAAACCGCGGCGCGAGCCACCGGGTCCCGGGGTCTGATCCTTTCCACGGGTGGTAACACCGTCAGAATCCGTACCGGCCTCGATCTCCGTCAATGTTGCTGGAATGTCCACCAGTACCCAGTGGTAGAAATCGGTACGCGGCAGATCCGCCGGCACTACGCGGCCTTCTTGGTTTACATCATCGGGTTTGCTCGGTACGTCCGGATCGACGCAGACCAAAACGAAGGAAGTTGTGCCCGCGGGTGCGCCGCGCCAACTTAGGTGTGGGTTGCGATTCTGCGCCAGCCCGACATGGGATTCAGGGTCCGGCAAACAAAACGCAAACTCGTGTGGAATGGATTCCTGATCGGAAAAATTTTTACTGCTGATTTGCATGGCTGCCTCCTTTGGGTTTTGTTGTAATTAATGTGGGTTGACTACGCCCGCACACCGGGCGGTCAATTTCCGGGTCACTCTTTGGTTTCAAGTTGATCGTCACCCGCTGGGACTCCGCCCTGCGAGGTGCGGAGGATGCGGGTAATCTTAGTCTTTTCGCCGGAGGACGGCGCTAGCCGGTCGGCATTGGGAGCGTCCGCTTCGCTAACCACGTCCCGAATGTGTACATCGCGTTGTGGAAATGGAATCTCGATGCCAGTCTCGTCAAATGCTTTCTTGATGGCGAAACGTAGATCGCTGGCGGTGCGCAGGCGGCGGTCAATATCGCGAATGTAAAATCGCAGCTCGAAGTCCAATGAGCTGTTACCAAATTCCCTAAAGATGACTTGTGGAACCGGTCGGCTGAGCACGTCGGGATTTTCATCCGCACACTTGAACAACACCTCACGAACTAGTTCGGGATCGGAACCATAAGAGACTCCAACCGGAATGATCACGCGTCCTACTTTGCTCTTGTGCATCCAGTTCATGACTTCCGTGGTCACGAGATTGCTGTTAGGCACGATTAGAGACGCGTTATCGAAGGTTTGGATCTCGGTGGAGATCACGTTGATGCGTTTGACATAGCCCTCGTTATTTCCAATCACGATCCAGTCGCCCGCCTTGATGGGACGTTGGATGAGTAAGATGAGCCCTGAGACGAAGTTATTGACCGTGTGCTGCAGACCAAAACCGATACCGACGGACAGGGCGCCGAAGATGATGGCCAATTGGCTGATGTTGAGACCGAGCACCGAGAATGTGACCAGTACCGCGAGGACGATCCCGGCATATCCAACACCAGAGGTCAGGGCATCGCGCACACCGATGTCGAGACTGGTCTGCACCAGAATTCGATTGGATAGCAAGCGCTGCAGCAACCGGATACCGATAGCCAAAGCCACGAAGACGATAATTGCGACAGCAATGTTGAAAATGGAAAACGCAAAGTCGCCGATCTCGACACCATTGGCGAGGTTCCTGAATATCGGCCTCACTTCCGTCCAAGGCATGCCCCATATCAGCAGTGTCGCCATGGATACCGCAAAGAACAACACCACGTCGGCGAGTAACACGATCCAGAACACCAGCCGTGCGCCTCCGGCATCGCCAAGGCCCAGACGTTGCCGCACCCAGGCGCCTACCGCGTTCGCCTCGGAAGTAGCCAGTTTTGTTCCCGCCGCAACCAGGCCATGTATCAACCAGGCAACCCCGAGTAGCGCCAAAGTCCATACAATCCGTTTCGATACGAACAGGCCGAAGTTGAGGTAACCCAGGACGCCGGCGATGATGCTGACGATAAGCCCCCCTCGAGCCAGATTAAACAGCAACCGATAGGCTGCTGCGGGTGGGCAAGTAGCGGGCGGGTCAGTGTCGGCATCCATGAAGCGCCAGTTGCTGGGCCGTAAGACATTGAGCAACAGCGTGCCGAGAACGAGTAATGCGGCCATGCCCACCACCGCCGATAATTCGGCGGGTGCTCGTATCTCTGCCAACCACGTGATGAGTAGCGGTTCGACCATGACCACACCGCTTACCGTCATGACCATATGGACTAAGAATGCGGTGCCGGCGAATATCCACAGGGCGCGGTCGAGTTGTATCGCGGCTTGGTCGGTGAACCTTGTCATGCGCCAGTGTGGGCGATGGGGCGCCAGGGTCACCGCGGATAAACCAGTAATAATTACAAATTGCAAGGCAGCGATTGCGAGCCTGTTGACGATGATCCTTAACTCGTGACCAAGGATTAAGATAGTTAACACCGTAAATGTGAGTAATAAGACGGCCAGTACAGGTAGCAATACGCGGGCGACGCTTTCCACCAAGGTGGCGACCAATTGGCGGTGTGGCGTGGGACCATGGACTTTAGGATCGCGTCCGTACCGACGTATCAGCCAATAGCGGGCGACCCACCAAGCGGCAAGGATGGTAATGCTGACCACCAGCAGCAGCGTGACACGGGTGCCCCGTTCCGGCATGAAATCTTTTTGTGACCACCAACTCGCAACCTCGTGCCCCAACCCTTGAAGACGCTCTGGAAGTTGTATTACCGCATCGGTGAGAATGCCTGATGATAATGGCGGAGGCGAACGCTTGCTGAGAAGACGCGCTAAAGTGCCATACTCAACATCGGCGATCCGCTCGAGTAAGTTATCGGCACGTGCCAAGATTACATTCGTTTGTTTCACCTGGCTGTCATAGCGACTGATTTGTTGCGAGATTACGTTGCGTTTCGCGGTGATGGCGTCGGATTCCGGTGGTTCACCTTCGCCCGGGGGTGGTCCCAGGGCCTGAAGCAGATTGTTGCGCTTGGCAAATTCCTGTTCCGCCCGTTCTCGGGCCTCCTGTGCGGACTCCTGAACCACCGTGATGTTTTCAAGCAACGGCTGGATTTCTCGTTTGCCAATGCCCGGCAGGGTCAGCACGCGCGCAGTAAAGTCGAGGGTATTGTTCCAGCGTACGAGCAAGTCTTCGAAGGGGGTGTCGGGGCCGTCTCCTTGTGCCGCCCAAATCGCAAGCGATACTGGCATTAGAGCGCCAAGGAGGCACGACAACAGTCGTTTAATCGCTAGCGGCCGCATTGAGTCTGTCAATTGGCTGATCTAGGGTGTTGGTGGTGGAATGAATATTGTAACCTGTGAACAGGGTATGAGTCGGGAAAAGGTTGATCTGGATGGTATGCCATGTCAACCTTGGACTATGGTCGTTTGTCATCGGGGAGACGCATCGTGACGCTGACCGCCGAAGCTAGAGTGCTCGGAAACATTCCGTTGTTCGCGAAGTTAGCGCCAGCCAAGCTGAAGTTGCTGGCGTTTACCAGTGAGGCTGTCACATTTATTGATGGTGAGGAGCTATTCCACGCCGGTGATCAATCAGACTGCGCGTATGTCGTGATCGAGGGCGAGGTGGAGGTGTTTACACATACCGATGCAGACAAAGCCAGTTTCGTACTCGGGAAAAACGAGCTGATCGGGGAAATGGGTATCCTAAATAATGCGCCGCGATCGGCGACAATCCGCGCAAAGGGTAAAGTGCGAGTGCTTCGCTTGACTAGCGAGACATTGTTGAATCTGCTCTCTGAGAACGCAGAGATTGCGCTCGATGTGATGCGTTTGTTGAGTGACCGGTTAGCTAATACATTACACAAGTACGAAGAATCACAAGCCAAATTAAGACAATACGAAGACCGGTAGGATGAAGCAGCAGGCTATTCTTGGCATAACCACCGAAGGATAGTCCGGTGTTCATGAATCTCGACGATGGTTCTCATGAGTTAGTCTTGGAGATAGGGCGAAAAGATGCAGCAGCGCTTCATTTCCTTATGGGAACGGTGCGTGCCGGACCCAATGGCGCGGCCCGCCGAGGAGGTGTATCGCGAACTGGAAGGACATTATTCCCATCCCAACCGCCATTATCACGATTTACGTCACGTCCAAGCTTGTTTGCGGCACGTTGACGCCATCAGCGATCAGCTCATCCGGCCGGACGCGGTGGAAATGGCGTTGTGGTTTCATGATGCGATTTACGAACCCGGTGCCGATGATAACGAGCGGCGAAGCGCCGAGCTGTTCCTAGGATGCGCAGAGGGAGACGCCGATAGCAGTTTTTTGGAAGTTGTGAGCAATTTGGTCATGATGACTGTACATCCCAGTGAGCCGCAGAGCGTGGATGAACAATTCACCGTGGATATTGATCTTGCGAGCTTTGGGTTGCCATGGGAGGAGTTCATTCGACTCGGGGGTTTGGTGCGAAATGAATTCCTGCATTTATCAGACCGAGACTTTGAGAACGATCAACTCCGGTTTTTCGAAAAATTCGCCAGTCAAAACTATTTCTATTTCACCGAGTACTTTCGTACCCGCTACGAGACCACCGCGCAAGCCAATCTGCGGCGGAGAATTGCGCAATTGCGGTGCGGCAACGCGTAACGGCAATGTGGATTTTAGTTGTTGCCGGAAACGTCCGGGTTCACCATATAGATCGTGGTGTCGGCTTGCCGGCCCCGCAGTTTGACTTCGCCGATCCGCTTGAACGAAAAACGATCAGGGCCGGCAAGCCGGTAAGTGCTTTCTGACACCAAGATCTGAGTACCATATTGTTTATTCAGTTGCTCCAACCGTGCCGCCAGGTTCACGTCATCGCCTAACACGGTGTAACTCAATCGATCGCTGGTGCCGACCAATCCGCCTACTATGACCCCTGTGTTCACACCGATTCTGGAGCGAAAGCTTATACCGTCACCAAAGGTTCGGCTGCCTAACACCCTTTGGATAGCTATTGCCGCGCGCACCGCATTGGCGGCATGGTCTTCGTCGGCTTTGGGCAGGTTGAAGCTAGCCAGAATTGCGTCTCCCTGAAACTGATTAATAACTCCTCCAAAGTGCTCAATGGGTTCCGCAACGGCGGCGCAGAACTCATTCAGAGTATTGATCAATTCAGTTGGCGACATGTTCTCGCATAGCGTCGTGAATTTTTCCACATCGGCAAACAGCACAGTTGTCTGCCGTACCTCGCCTTCACCGGCGATCATCTCGTGATCCGATGATTTTAACTGTTGAGCGACTTCGGTGGGAACGAAACGCGATAGATCGCGGGCGACGGTACTCTCTACAACTGAATGCACCAATAGGCCGCGAGCGCGATGCAATGCAATGGCCAGTATTGTGGTTACCATTAAGATCGAAATCACTTTGTCGAACTCAGCGCCCAGCAACATACTATTGGAAGTCATATATTGAACATAATCACGCGTGATCATCTCGCCTTGCGAGTCGTGGGTCACGACATAAAGCATCATCAACAACCAGCCGACTGCGGCGACAGCACCGGCGGTGACAACAAACCCAGCCTCGAACCGCAGCGCTCTTAGGGAAATGAAGATGAACACATACAACAAAGTAGGCGCCTTGAGATAAAATGAGGGCGGCTGTTCATATTGAATGTGGAAAGTCCATATCAGGCCGAAGAGCAGTGTGATATCGACTACTACCGAAGCATACAGCAGCCAGTTCGGTAATTTTCTATTGTGGGCAAGTATTAGTCTGATTACCGTAAACAGAAAATAAGCGCTCAGTGCCCAGGGGACCGGCGCGAATTCAGCCTGTTCAGTGAAAGTCTTAGGGGCCAGTGTGTATAACACGGCGAAAACTGTGACCACGCCGAGCTGAATCCAGCCGATCAGTACTTCGCTGGAGTCCTGCTGACTACGAATGGCTTCGCGTAAGCGGGGCGGCATCTTATCGCCGTGCCCGCGGAGCGTGGTGGAAAGAAATGTGCTTATTGTTTCTAACATAACGGGTTTCCCATATCGATCTCAGACAGCGCAATACGTGCATCCATGTTAATAGACTGTTTTACGCAAGCAAAGTGCGTGGAAATAGTGCGCCAGATTCAACGGCGATGTACTATGCAGATAATCATACGCTGCAGGGGAAGATCACAATGAGTGAGCGCTTGAACGGAGGCCGGGTACTCATATACAGCCACGATACCTTTGGTCTTGGCCATCTTCGCCGTTGCCGGGCGATCGCCCATTCCTTGGTCGAAAGATATAAAGGACTCTCAGTTTTAATCCTGTCGGGTTCACCAATCATCGGTAGCTTCGATTACCGCGCGCGCGTTGATTTCGTGCGCATACCGGGAGTCATAAAGCTCCACAACGGCAAGTACACTTCCCTGGGATTACATATTGATCTAGAGCAGACCTTGGCTATGCGTTCCTCGATCATTCACCACACTGCGAAGATCTTCGATCCAGACCTGTTTTTGGTCGACAAGGAGCCCTTGGGGCTTGGCGGAGAGGTCTTGCCCACATTGGAGCATCTGCAGCAGCGGGGCACGGTTGCGGTATTGGGTCTGCGGGATGTCATGGATGAGTCGACTATGCTTCGGCGTGAATGGCAACGCAAACGAGCGCTTCCGGCGCTGCGAGACATTTATAATGAGATATGGGTCTACGGTCTCGAACAATTGGGTGAGCCGCTGTCGGGTCTGAGTGTTCCCAGTTCAGTGCATGAAAAGATGATATACACCGGTTACCTGCGGCGAGATCCACCGAGAGGACGGATGTTACCGTCGGTAGAAATGAAAGAACCGTATCTATTAGTCACCGCCGGCGGTGGCGGTGACGGTGAGGAGATGATTGACTGGGTTTTACGTGCGTATGAGCACGACTCTAGTCTATCGTACTCTGCGCTTCTGGTGTTGGGGCCATTCATGTCTCCCGCGCGACAACGTGCATTTCAACGTCGTGCCGATTGTTTGCCGCACGTACAAACCTTGAAGTTCGATAATCATATCGAGTTACTCATCGCAAAAGCGATTGGGGTAGTCGCTATGGGTGGCTACAACACCTTTTGTGAGATATTGAGCTTGAACAAGCGGGCACTGCTGGTACCGCGTACACGACCAAGAAAAGAACAGCTGATTCGCGCACGCCGGGCGCAGCAACTCGGTGTGGCCAAGATGCTCATTGGTAGCGGTGACCGGGACTGGAGAGTCATGGCGCGGGCGCTGCATGAATTACCGAGTCAGCCCCTTCCTTCGGAAGTCGTGATCCCCGGAATTCTAAATGGTTTGACTACCGTCGGCGATCGCGTGGAGTCGTGGGTTGCGAATCGGCGCAAACCACCGGTCGAATTACGGCCGAACGTGCTGATCCGCGCACCGCAGTAGGTTCTCCTTGCCCATCGCTTCGACCGATGCGTCAACATCCGGTGGGGGAGTGCTTATTTATGTCCAACACCTGTTGGGGACCGGTCATTTAAAGCGCGGGGCGCTGCTTGCCCAGGCACTTGCGGCAACGGGCATGCGTGTCGAACTGGTGTCCGGTGGCATGCCGGTGCCACATC
>CALZGZ010000363.1 GCA_945787105.1 uncultured Gammaproteobacteria bacterium | reverse complement strand
TCGCGATCATGGATTAGAAAACGATATGGATGGTCGCAGGGAATAGCCTCACGGAGTTGCTGTAAAGTCCATTAAGCGGTTGGGTATTCAGTGACATTGCAGTGTAGTAGGCGGCGCGAGCTATGTTCGATCACCAACAATACATAGAAACGTCGGAATGTTGCGGTGACCGCAATGCGGAAATCACAAGCAACGATTGCGGATGCATGGTTGCGAACGAGCGTAGACCATCGCTGATCACTACGAGGACGACCATAGGGCGGTCGTTTCGGCATATATTCGCGAACAGTCCGCGGTGAGACACGGATTCCGAGCTTGAGCAATAGCTCATTTGCAATCCGTTCCTCGCCCCAGCTCACGTTTTTCAAGGCCATTGCCGGGATCAGTTGCCTGAGCTCTATAGGAATCCGGGGCCGGCCAGGACGCGATTTGTAACGCCAGAATAGGCGAAACCCTTTCCGATGCCAATGAACCAACGTAGAAGGCTGGACAATCACGAGTGACGGCCGCCATTAGAAACGCTTCGACAGGAATACCAAGGCGATCCGTGTTGCCACATCAATTCGGCGTGGTTTGACTTGGCGTTCTTGATGCAGAGCGAGCTATTTCCGCAGGAATAGGTGCTCGGCTGCGAGTACCTTATCAGAGCGTAAACCTAGATATACGTACCGGAGTAGATCAAGGAACAATTCAAAGAAAGATTGTCTCCAAGACCAGTTTGACAAAAATCGCCGCGCACCGTATCTCGAACTTCATGCCGGAGATTATCCACGATGACTAACGCTTGATGAAGCCATCGGAATAGGGCAGATGGGGTTTTTGCGGACCACAATGCACCGTTCTAAATCGTCGCGCTCCGCAAATAATAAATGACACCTGTGGGTGTCGAATTGAGGTTTATGCGGCGATTGGAAGCTGGACCAACCCGCGCAGTGTGAGCACCTCCACCGTGAAAAAATCAGTCCCCGCAAGGACAGACATGTGCGCGCGGATGAAGTTGATCCAAGTTGTCGTACGCTTCCGTGCCGAGGCCGGCGGGATACCGTTACGCCGTAGAATGTTTCCGACGGTTTGGTCCGATACCACTTAGCCAAGATTGTCCAGCGCTCCGACAATACGATCATAGCCCCAGTCGCGATTCTCTTTGGCGATATGCACGATTAACCGCTCGATATCCGGGTCACCGCGGGGGCGTCCTGGATAACGACGGGCGTTGGACCCATCGAATTTGCGGGCGATCAGCTTTCGGTACCAACCCAGTATGGTGTCGGGCTTCGCGGCATTGGCCACATCATCGAGAGCTTTGTGACCAAGTCGATAGCCGATTTCGGCGAGCGTGGCCCGTTCAGCGTCTGACAGTAACAATCGCCCTTTTAGTTGAGCCCTAAGAATCCGATTCTCGGCAGCGAGATACTCGTTGCGCAACAGCAATTCCTGATCAATAGTCCCGGTGATGTAAGCCAGCATTCGCATCCAATCCATAAGTTTTCCTCCACAACTTTGAGTTCTTCAACCGGGCGGAATTCTAAGCGTGGCTTTGCGTTGGATAAACTATGATATTTCAACCAGTTGGAGTTTTTTGACTATATGGGGTTAACTTGACAGTAACGAGCAGAGATCGTAAACGCTGGATAGCTCGGCACCGTTTCAGTGTATTGGGTTGAGGAGACATCAATGGTTAATACGAGTGCAAGATTACTAGGACTCATCTTATGGATATGCCTTGGGTGGATGGTGTCGAGTGCATCGGCAAGCCCGGGTCGCCCTCTAAGCCCGACGCAAAACTGCTCGACAACGGATAACAACACGACAATCTTCGCTGTGCCGAAGCGTTACCGCGATGAATTCCAGGTGGATACAGCTGAACAAAGATGTGTAGCGATCGCGTTCGGATCGAATTATCAGATATTGGAGTGGTTGGAAAATGGCAAAGTCGATGCAGCCATTGTTTCATCATTTGGTCTTAAGCTACTTGAGCTCGAGGCGGGTGATCGTTTCGAAGAACATTATCGTGTATTCGCTGAGGACCCATTCGGACAAGTGGATCTGAAGCGTGTCATCTACGCGCTCCGTTACTGGAATGGCACGAGCTGGCAGCCCGAACCCGACAAATACTACACCCAGTTTCTGAGGAATGCAGGGGTTGACGACGTCATTCCGATCTACGCCCCGTCCCATCTTTCACCAGGTCTGCTGGTCTTGCTCGATCATACGAGTAGATGGACTGGCGATTATGCCTACCAATACGGTGAACAAGCCTCCCATGTTTGGGAACGTTTCATTGACGCGCTAAGGTTCACGATCGAACCGAGAGGTGATGATGCAGCGCAAGTTACGTCGCCTTACTTTGAAGTGATGACGATGGACGCCCATGAGGCGAGTTCATGCAGACAACAAGAATACGTATGCATGGGGCAAACTGTACTGCAGGACTATTTTGTTGTACGCACTCACATAGAACTTCCCGACAGCCTGAAAAGTCTTGACTGGATTCAACACCACGAAGCGTTGGCGCTGTTGGATCGGCTTCATGATGAGGAGCAACTCGAGAAGTTGGAGCCCAACCTTCGCCAGTTCTATAAAAGGAATTATGAACAACATTCAGTGGATTTTCGAAAACGCCGGCATTTTCGTTTTACGCTCGATGAGCTTTGGCGCATCTTGGCAACCCACGCGACTGGTCGCCAAAAAGACGAGCTCGCGTTGGTGTTGACCGGAGGAGGTGTCAAGGCGGCCTATCAGACCGAGCTGGTGGATCACCTGTACCGCCGCGATTACCTGCGCAACGCACTGTCCACGAGACAGAAGCAAACGCCGCAAACACAACGGGTGGACTATGTGATCGGGACCTCGGGCGGTGCCTTGCTGGGGCTGTTAGTTACCGCCCTGGATGGGGCAACCGATAAACCATTGTCAGAGCTGATCTGGACGACCGGAACTGGCTATCTCGAAAGCACTGACGTGTTCCCGTTCATTGAGATGCTGCGTTACGCGAGTATTATCTGGGTCGGAATCGTATTTGCGCTGGTGTGCGCGTTTTTTCTAAGTTCAAAGCGTATGCGAGCGCTGATCCTGCCCATGGCGCTCTCAACGCCCAGCCAAGACACCGAGCGGGTCAGTGGTGGCACGCTATTCGTGTTCGCCTGGATTGTGTTGCTTGGTACATCACCATGGGTGATCAAATGGGTGATAGGCGAAGCGGGCCTTGAACACGTGCCCGGGGTTGCGGGCATCTTTTACACCTTCTACATCTTCATGGCCCTGTATTCCGACAATCGGCTCACCTTTTATGGACAGTCGGGGTACCGCAAGACCTCTGCGCATTGGATTGCTTGGATATTGCTTACCCTGGGCGTGCTCATGGCGCTGGGTCCGCTATTTGCAGGCAGCGACACGTGGTTGTTAAGTGATGTGTACAATTTTTGGTATGCGGGCGATGCCACGGTTGCGACATTGATTTGTTGCACAGGGTTTCTGGTTCTTACTGTGGTATTGCACTGGTACGCCAGCCGCTATGCTGAACCCGAGCTGATGCGGTCGCTAATCTATGCAGCGGCCATCGTCCTTGGTTTGCCAGTGTTGGCTTATCTGATCATCTGGGTGTCCGGCGTGTCGCTCTTCGAACTCAAATTAGATCTATGGGGGTGGCTTGCGGTTACGGGTGCCATCCTCACCGTGGTGGTACTGGTACTTGGACGCAATCAGTTGGTGCCTGAAGTCATACATGAACCGCTGTCTGACGGTCTGGATTTCTTGTTTGAGCCGCACCCGAGAAAGACTCTGTTTACTCGCGCACGAAGGTACGCGCGGGCGATATCGTTCTTGGCTTTAGCCTGGGTTTGGTGGAACTTTGTGAACGCGCCGGCCATCTACGGCAATGAACAGGCCCAGCGCTACTTCGCTCAGATTCTCAGCGAATTCGAATCGAAAAGCGGATTGCTCGATGTAAGCTTCAAGACCCCATTTATCATCTCCGCGACCTCTTTGGACAAAGGCCGTGAGATCTACTTTATGATCTATCCAGATCTATGTAACTCGCCGATCGCAGGTGAGGCGCCGACGCCAAATTGGCTGGCCATCAAAACGGATCCCCGTTGGATTGAGGTCAGTCCCGACCTTAGGCGTATCGACAACAGTTCAAAACTGGCTGAGTTGGGTAAGGTAGCGTTTGCGTCCGGGTCACCGTTTCCGGTATTCCCCATGACTAAGATTCCCGCGCTGCCACTCAAAGAGGGTTGCGGTGGGAAGGCGACCAACCGGCCTGATCCGGATAGCGAACCCGCTGGCGAATGGCTGGTCGACGGCGGATTCGCGCACAACATACCGATCAATGCCGCACGCCAAGTTGGTGCCGGCCGTATTGTGGTGATTAGCTCTTCTCCATTACATCCGCTTGAGGAGGGTGCTCAATCCGGAATAAAGACGTTCACGATCGGAAGATTGATGCTGGGTATTCCGAGGCTGTTTCCTTACCTGTGGCAACGGTCACAAATCGAAGACGCTTTGAGTACGGAAGACCTATTAGTCGTCGCGCTGTCACCAGCATTGAATAGCGATGAGCCGTGGCCGTCGCTGGTTGATTTTCGTGGAACGGTGATCAAGGACGTCATCAAGAAGGCGCGGCAGAACATCAACGAAAACCATAGAATAGGGACGGTAGAGAGTTGGGGTCCTCCAAGGTGTCGGCTCGGGACACTCGAGCAACCCTGTAGTGAGTTCAGAGGGTCCTAAAACCGAAGGTGGCTAAACAATTCGCGAACGCATGGTTGTTGATCGTCTTGTCGAACACGGTTGGCGTCGGGGGCTGCGTCCCCGACCGACACCGCATCAGCAGCGACGTCTACACCGAAGACCGCTTGGCTAAAGAGGCCGTCGCGGCGCGCGCGGCATGCCGCTCTCGACTGCAGGATGTGAGCAAGGGTCCGACATCTGCTTTCAGGACCGATGGGTGTTCCTTGTTCCCCGAGGGCAGTTGGCAACAGTGTTGTATCGAGCACGACAAAGTCTACTGGTGCGGTGGGACGGTCCAGGAAAGAAGACAAGCCGATCGTGATCTGCGGGCCTGTGTCCGGGACACCGACCACCGGAATGCTGCGACGATCATGTATCTGGGCACGCGGCTGGGTGGTCATCCGCTGTGGCCATTCCCGTGGCGATGGGGATACGGGAAAAAGTGGCCGCAATCGTACCGGCGCCCTTGAACCGGTACTCGCAGTTCGGGCACACATTGCACGACAAGGTACTGATGCTGGAAAGGTGTGTTTCATCGGCGCGCCAGTTGGATCCTGTTAGAATCTCTCTGTCGAGGGTCGGGGCCAACGGGTTCGGGTGAGACTAGACAGCGGTCCGGTACTTCCGAGTGGCGCATAGCATAAGCGTGTGCGTGAGTTCAACGATGCTATTTTCCTCATAGACGGATGCAAGCAGGTACGGACAGATTCACGAGCTTTGACAAACTTGAGCTCCGATTCCAGTGGCAACGTCCAGCAAATCCTAAGGTTGGGGTTGTGATCGTTCACGGAGTGGCCGATCATATGAATAGATATCAAGCGCTGTGTGCGTTCCTGGCCGATCATGATTACGCGACATATTCCTACGACCAGCGCGGGCACGGGCATTCACGGGGGCTTCGGACTGACGTCCAGCACTTCATGGACTACGCGAAGGATCTCGATGAATTCATACGTCATGTGCGGCGGCGAGAACCGCGTTTGCCTTTGTTTGTCTTCTCACACAGTATGGGCACGCTGGTTGCCATTCATACCCTCATAAAAGATAGCCTCGGAATTAAGGGGCTTATCATTTCGGCTTACCCGTGCAAGTTGACAAGCCCAGTGCCCTTTTGGCAACGAATCGTTTGTCACGTGGCTGCGCGTCTATATCCGACCTGGCGCGTATCAAGCGGCATAAAACCAACCCAGCTTTCGCATGACCCACGGGTGATCAAAGACTATAAAGAGGACAGCCTTGTTGGCAGAAACGTGACTATGCGATGGGTGAGCGAGTTTCTGAAAGCGTGTAAGTCGCTGGAGGGCAGTGTGACTGAGCTGCGAATGCCTGTTTTAGTGCTGCATGGTGAAAGTGATGAAATCGCCGCGTCGGCGGGGGCCAGAGCGCTGATCGAGAGCGTTTCATGTCAAGACAAGACCATCAAGACGTACTCTGGGCTCAAGCATGAGCTACACAATGAAATTATCCCTGGCCGAGAAGAGTATCTCGCAGATATTCGACACTGGCTGGACGCACATGTATAGATGCGGTCATTGATGCTAAGGCAGAGACTTGATGAGTAGGCGAATTAACGTAAGCGCCGAAGCAAACGCACCTTGTTTGCTTCGGCTGTGGTCCGCAAATAATAAATAACACCGCTCGTAACTATGCAAGAGCGTAATCGTGATGCAGTCCGCCAAGCACAGGCGTTGCGATCAAACGACCGAGGTCTTTAATTCCGTGGCGTTTAGATTGTAATCGTGCCGGAATACCGGTCGGCGGATCCGGGACGCCTGGCCCGAGCGCTGCATGGGGTCTCGACCGGCTATAGTGGGCGAGCCATTGTTTTACGATTTTTCTAAGATGGGTTTCGTTAAGCGGAATCATATAATCTAGACACT
>CALZGZ010000362.1 GCA_945787105.1 uncultured Gammaproteobacteria bacterium | reverse complement strand
TGCCAAGCTCATCGGCCAGGGTAAGCGCTTGGCGATAATAGTCCTCGGCTAGATCCGCCTGTTGGAGATCACGGCACAAGCTGACATCACCGAGAAGGTGGAGGGTCCTTGCCTGTATGCCACGGCACCCGCGATTAGCGGCGAGCTTGGCGGTACGTAAAGTGATCGCGAGGGCCTCGTCAATTCTCCCAGCCATAAGATATACGGTGCCAACGGCATTCCTTGCGGTCGATGTTTCGAAGATAAAAATCGCGTCGGGCGAGATCGGAACCTCATCCTTCTCCAGAATGGTTGCGGCCTCCGCGAGCCGCCCGCTCAACGCATAGGCCAAGCCCAACACCACCGCAGTGGTCGGTAAAATAACGCCGAGATCCCAGGTCTTGCAGAGATTGACGGTGCGCTCGAGCATGGGGATCGCTTGATCGAGAGCGCCTTGGATGACCAGGGCTTGGCCAACCCCGAGGCATGCGGCAGCCTCGCTATACGGTTGGTTGGCGGTCTCGGCGATCGAAAGTGCCTCCCCGGCATGCACCATCGCCTCATGGAAGTCACCCTGCTCAGCGAGGGACCAAGATAACCAGATGCGTACCAGCACAGACGGCAAACCGGTAAGCCCAAGTCGTTCGTATGCTTGCTTACCTCGCAGATTCGCTAGACTTTGTTGGCAGTGGTGAATCGCACATTGGTATTCGCCGGCGGTGAAGCAGCCCTGTGCAAGGAAGAAGTTGGTCACGACACCGAGCGCGAAGTCGTTGAGTTCCGAGGCTATGGTCAAAGCGCGTTGACCAGATGCCTCAGCCTGTTCGGGATGACCCGTGCGCCAGAGATACTGACTTGCATAGGCCGAGGCCCATCCGAGTCGGTCTTGATCACCTAATACAGAAGCCAGTCTCTCCGCGGTTTCAAGATGTTCGAAGGCGCGCTCGTGATTTCCGAGGGCCTGGAATGAGCTTCTAAGGTCAAATCGAAGGTCGATTCCTTGCTGGCGCGTTGCGTCGTTTTCCGGTAAATGTTGGAGTGCAACCAGCGCCTCCTCGAGACTGGCGGCCGCGTCGCTGTAAGCGCTTCGCGAGGCCGCCTTGGTGCCGGATTGTCTAAGAAAGCCCAACGCCTTTTCCCACCATTCACCCCGCACGGCGTGATGTGCCAAGCGCTCGACATGTTCTGACAAACGGTCTGAATAGAGTTGCTCGATGGCGGTCACGATTTGCCGGTGGAGTAACCGCCGGCGCTCAGTAAGCAGACTATGGTAGGCGAGTTCGTGGGTTAGGGCGTGTTTGAAGGTGTACTCGAGTTCCGGAAACAGACGCACCTCATAGAGGAACTCGGCAGTCTGCAATCGCCCCAGGCTGTTTTGCAACGCATCCTCGGATAGTTCCGTTATCGCATTCAATAAGTCGAAGGGTACGTCCTTACCGACCACCGAGGCTGTCTGAAGCAGTTGTTTATCCTCGGCCATGAGATGGTCGATGCGTGCTACTAAGACGTCTTGGACCGTTGCCGGGATTTCGATCGAATCTACTTCTTGTGCTGCGCTGTAGGCACCGGAGATGCCGGTAAGCGCGCCGCTTTCAACCAGCGTACGCACGCTTTCCTCAACGAAGAACGGATTCCCTTCAGTGCGCGCGATGAGCATGCGCTTGAGCGAAGCCAGTTCGACGTCGTCGCCCAAAAGGGCGTCCAATAATTCGGTTGCGCGTTCCGGCGGCAGCGGGTCTATACGCTGCTGGACGTAATAGGTCTTACTACCCCACTGGTGATGATATTCTGGACGATAGTTCACCAGCAGTAATATCGGTGCGCTGGGCAGACTATCGACCAGGCTATTGAGGAACGCTTGGGTTTCGCCATCGATCCAGTGTAAATCCTCGAACACGATAACCAGTGGCTGTACCTGACTCTCTCTAACCAGCACCGTTTTCATTGCGTCGAGCATGCGACGGCGACGAAGGGAAGGTTCCAATGTCTCCCACTCCGTATCCTTGACCGGTACTTCGAGCAGCGCGAGCAGGGCCGGGAGCGCAGGTGTTAGATTTTCATCCAAGGTGAGTAGTTTGCCGGCTACCTTCTCGCAAACGCGCCGCGTATCGTCCCGGTCCTCGATGCCGAAATAGGCCTTGAAGAGCTCGATTGCGGGGGCATAAGCCGTCGCCTTGCCATAAGAGACCGAGCGGCTTTCCAGGATCAACATGTCCGATGTGCGATGGGAATGCGTGAATTCATAAAACAGCCGCGACTTACCCACACCCGGATCACCCACGACGCCGAACACTTCACCGTGTCCTTGCGTGGCGCGGCCGAGAGCACGTCCAAGCGCTGTGAGTTCCGTATCGCGGCCGACAAAGCGGCTCAAGCCGCGGGCGATCGCAGCCTGAAACCGGGAGCGCATCCACGAGGCGCCAGTGAGTTCATAGATTTCGATTGGTTCATTCAGTCCTTTGACGGGAACGGGCCCGAGTGGATCGACGCGGATGAACCCTTCGGCCAAGTGCAGTGTGTTCTGTGTCAAGCGGATCGTGCCCGGCACGGCGATCTGTTCCATGCGGCCTGCCAAATGGGTGGTCAGACCAATCGCGTCATAATCCATAGAAAGATCATTCCCGATCGCGCGCACCACGACCTCACCCGAGTTGAGGCCGACGCGGATTTGCGGTTCCACCCCGAACTGAGCCCGTGATTGTTCGGCTGCATGCTGGACGGCATCCTGCATCGCCAGCGCCGCATAACACGCGCGCACCGCGTGGTCCTCGAGGGCGAGCGGCGCCCCAAACAGTGCCATTATTCCATCGCCGAGGACTTTGTTGACGGTGCCTTCATAACGGTGGACCGCGTCCATCATCGCGCGCAGCGCAGAATCGAGGAGCAGGTGAGCCTGCTCGGGATCGGTGCTTTCTATCAGTTCCAGCGATCCTTTGATATCAGCGAAAACAACCGTGACCTGTTTGCGTTCACCTTCCAGAACGTTCTGAGAGGTTAGAATCCTGTCGGCAAGATGTTGCGGGGTATACGTAGCCGGCGAGGCAACCTTCGGTGTTGCGGCGGTTCGGTTCAGCGGGTCGCCACACTCACCGCAAAACTTCTGATCGGGCGGGTTAGCAGTGCCACACGACGCGCAACTGATCGTCAAACGCGTCCCGCACTCGCCACAGAATTTCTGGCTAGTTGGATTCTCGTGCTGGCATCGCGGACATTGCATGCAGCGTCTCCCACGAGCTCCATCGCCCAAATATCCAGCGGCCACGGTGTATCGCTAAGATAAGGATTCGCGGCGCGGGCTCGTGTGCACGAGTCAGTATGCCAGCCCAAAAGCCGTTGGTCCAAGTTCCGAGGATGCATTCTCAGATGTAACACAGTGCATGCACTTGTTTTTGTTAGTATGCTAACGCGTTCGATGAGTGACTTTCGCCGGTCCTAACTTCTGCAATCACATCACGCAACGACATGTTGGTGCATAATTTTCCCAAGCAAAACCTCAGACTCGCTTCGTAAAAGAAATCCAACTGCTTGACTAAATCCATAGTCTTCTGCTGTGTTATTATCATGGTCGTACTCTTAGTATTGGTCGATACTTCCCGATGAGTGAGGACCGCCTGCCGAGAAAGCTGGCTGCGATTTTCTACGCGGATGTTGTCGGCTACAGCCGGTTGACCGGCGAAGACGAGGAAGGCACCCATCGGCAATTGAAGTCTCACTTCGAGGCTGTCTCCGCATCCATCAACACCTACGGCGGCACCGTCGTCAAATATGCCGGCGACGCGGTGCTCGCTCAGTTCCCCACGGTCACCGATGCCCTGGCCAGCGCCGCGGACGTTCAACGAGATCTCGCGGAACGTAATCGCGATGTTCCCGACCAGCGCAAGATCCAGTTTCGTATCGGTGTGAATTTGGGCGAGGTCATCGTCGATGGCGATGACATACACGGCGATGGCGTCAACGTCGCAGCACGTTTGGAGGGCCTCGCTGAACCGGGGGGTATCTGCATCTCCGACTCGGTGAAGTCCGCGGTGGGGAACAAACTTCCCATCGAATATGAATCCCTGGGCGCGCAGCAGGTCAAGAATATCGCCGACCCGATACGCGCCTACTACGCACGATTACAGCCAGGGGCCACGCTGCCGGAACCCTCCGGTGCTGCCAAGCTGCAGAAAACATCTAGCGTCCGCGTGACCGTCGGTGCCGCGGTCATTGCCCTGGTTATTGGTAGTGGCCTGCTCTTGTGGCTCGAGCCCTGGGCGCCAGAAATCGAGCCGGCAGCAGATGACCAGATAACGCTCCCGCTAGCAGAGAAGCCATCGATCGCGGTCTTGCCCTTCAATAATATGAGTGGTGATACAGCGCAGGAGTATTTCAGCGACGGTATCAGTGAAGACATCATCACCGACCTGTCGCGTGTATCCGGTCTCAAGGTTATCGATCGCAATTCATCGTTTACCTATAAGGGCAAAGCGGTAAAGCTTCAGCAGGTTGGCAAAGATCTAGGTGTGCAATACGTTCTGCAAGGCAGTATCCGAAAAGCCGGCCACCGGGTGCGCATTACCACCCAGCTCGCCAAAACCGCAGACGGCTATCAACTGTGGGCTGAACGCTACGACCGGGAGCAAGGAGACATCTTCGCGCTGCAGGATGAGATCACTGAGAAGATTATCTCCGCATTATTGATCAAACTGAGCGGTGATGAGAAGGATCAACTCACGTACAGACCTACGCGTAACTTCGAGGCCTACGATCTATTCCTACAAGGCCAGCAGCATTTCAGAGCCGGTAACAAAGAAGACAACCTGTTGGCCCAGGAGCTGTACCGGCAGGCAATCGCGTTGGACACCGGGTTTGGGCGGGCGTATGGCGCCTACGCGGTGACGCTCGCGTTCAGCTTTGCGAGAGGTTGGTCTGACCGGCCGGGAGAAACTCTTGATCGCGCGCTTGAGCTCGCCCAAAGAGCGATACAACTGAACGAGTTCCTGCCCCAGACGCATTGGGCGCTCGGTTATACGTATATGCAACGGAAGGAGTGGGACAACGCCCTTGCTGCCGTCCAGCACGCAGTCACTCTAGTACCCAATTTCGCGGATGGTTACGGGTTGCTTGCACTCATTAACAACCGGCTCAGTCGAGCCGACGAAGCAATCGAACTAATCGGCAAGGCCATGAAGTTGAATCCCTATTACACCTGGGATTATCCCTACAACCTTGGTCGCGCCTACTATACAAAAGGCCAATACGGTAAGGCAGTCGATTATCTACATCAGGCATTGGAGCGTAACGAAGCTGTGACCTACCCGCGGTTATTCCTGGCCGCCAGTTACGTTGAGCTTGGGCAGACCGAAGATGCGGCATGGGAGATTACACAACTTCAGATGACGAATCCCGATATGCGACTTTCACACCTCGCTAACGCTCATCAAATCGCGGACGAGGTCTTGATGCAAAGATTTCTTACCGATCTGCGAAAAGCGGGGCTGCCGGAGTGACTACTGGGCTGGGTAGCGGACACGTTAGTGGCCTAGTGCGTACTTGGAGGTCGCCCTGGTCCGCAATGTTATTGCGGTGTGATACTGCAGGGTTGGCCTGAACATGGACCGCCGTCTCGCCGCGATTCTCGCCGCCGACGTGGTTGGCTACAGCCGCCTCATGGA
>CALZGZ010000361.1 GCA_945787105.1 uncultured Gammaproteobacteria bacterium | reverse complement strand
GCCCGCATGCGGACGATGGGCACGCAGGTAATCCTGTTCCCCGTGGATGGACTGATATTGTAGGCCGGCGCATCAGGGAGACGCTCGAGTCCGATGCTGATCTCAAACGCGTCCAAAAACGCCTCGGCATTGGGTATGACATTGTAGCGGCCACACATAGGCTCAGCAGCTAGCGGCAACTCGGTCCATGTACGCGGTGAATACGTCTAGATACTGCGGAATTTTGAGTAGAAACGCATCGTGTCCTTGGTGAGATTCCACTTCCGCGTATGAGACGTTCAGATCGTTGTCGTGCAAAGCACGCACGATCTCCCGTGAACGATAAGGGGCGAAACGCCAATCACTGGTGAATGAAATAACTAGAAAGTCGGCCAGGACATCCTTGAGCGCGGCGGACAGATCGCCACCGGTTGCGGCAGCCGGATCAAAATAATCCAGGGCCTTGGTCATTAATAAGTAGGTGTTGGCGTCGAAACTACCCGCAAAGCTGTCTGCTTGATAACGAAGGTAGCTCTCCACTTGAAACTCCACGCCATAGTCAAAATTGATTTTGCCTTCCCGTAGATCACGACCAAACTTTTCGCTCATGAGATCGTCGGATAAATAAGTGATATGGCCCAACATGCGGGCCAAGCGAAGGCCGCGCCAGGGTTCGTTCTGGGTCTCGTAGTAACGGCCCCCATGAAAGTCCGGGTCGCTACATATAGCCTGGCGGGCCACTTCGTTGAACGCGATATTTTGCGCGGTGAGTTTCGGGGCGGCCGCTATCAGCACCGCATTGCGGATGCGCTCGGGAAAGTCGATTGCCCATTGCATTGCCTGCATACCGCCAAGGCTGCCGCCGACGACCGCGGCCCATCGCTCTATGCCCAGGTAATCCGCCAGCTGTACCTGACTTCTCACCCAGTCCTGCACGGTGACGATCGGAAAGTCCGGTCCGTAGGGGATACCGGTGTCCGGATTGACTGTGGCGGGACCGGTGGAACCGTGGCATCCGCCGATATTATTACAGCTGACCACATGAAACCGGTCAGTGTCGATGACCTTTCCCGGGCCGACCATGTTATCCCACCAACCGGGTTTTTTGTCGTCGGGTTTGTGGTAGCCAGCCGCATGGTGGTTGCCGCTCAAGGCATGACATATCAACACCGCGTTGCTGCGTGCCGGGTTCAACTCACCGTAGGTTTCGTAGACAATGTCGTAAGTGGTGAGTGTCTCCCTGCTGCTCAGTTGCAGGGGTTGATCAAAGTGGACTGTTCGTGGGTGAACCAGGCCGACAGAGTCGCTGGGAAATTGTCGTGACATAGCCGGCAAGTCTATAGAAATATGGGGGTCGGAGTCATGATTCTGACCTCGATAATTTATTTGGTCCCGGTTTAGCCCGCATATTGCACCACGGCGCCCCCTTTGCCCGCATCTCTCACCAGGCGGCGCCAAACTCTGAGTACGTCTTGAAACTTAAGGCATTGTGTCGAATGTACGCACTACACGGTGTTATGACAGTCACGCCTATCCCGGCCCTGGCTGGTTCTCGCCCATCTGCGCTTGTCCTTCACGCGAAAGAAAAAGGGGTCTGAATTGAATTCAGACCCCTTTCTATTGGCTCCCGGCGCGGCGCTTGTCCCCGCACAGCAGGGGCCTTGTCCCCGCCTTGTCCCCGCACAGCAGGGGAACTACGCGCAGGACAAGTCCCTTCACCCGCTCCCGGGGGTAATATGCAGGCTCTATATGGATCTGCCGGAGGTTTCCGGACGCTGAGTTGCCCCGCGAGCCGTCCGCCTCCACCCTGGGTCTTGGGTGCTATAGGTTAGGTCAACCGCAGGCAGGCTCGGTGTCTCGGACCACGTGATCGTCGGCGTTGGTGTCGCCGTAGAGCATCTCTAGCAACTCATCAAGATCGGCGGCACTTTTCTCCAGTTCGTCGAGCTGTTGTTGAGATTCTTTGATCCGGTCGGTCAGCGAGGAGTGATTGTGTTGCAGTTTTTCCAGGTTTTCCATGCGCCGCATGATTGTGTTTCGATGCTCATCGATCAGTCGCTTGATCGGCCGTAACACCGCTTTGCCCCAGTTACGTGCCGAAGTTCGGCAGTCCAGAAAAATCGTACGCGCGCTGATTGCCATCGACAGGAAGAACTTCTTGATGACGTAATGCTGCTCCATCATGACCAGGGCCGCGCTGTCGCGAAATACATCGGCCTCTCTATGCAGGCGTACGAACTGACGGACAAACGGTGATACCGTAAATTTCACCGGCCGCGTTTTCGGCAAACCACAACCTGTATGAAAGTGGCCATATACCTTATCCACCGTATCTCTGATGGCGTCTGCTTCCTTTTCAACCAGATCCAGCGTGTATCGGGTCTCAGTAAAGAACCGTGACATACTGTTGCGCAATCCATGTGTTGTCCAGCTGTCGCGCATGGAATCCCGCGTTTCTATGAGTAGCGCGTCAAATTGCTTGATGCTCATTCTCGCCAGCATATGCTTTAACTGGTTCAATAGTATTTTTCGCGTGACATTGAAATTCTGAACTTGTTTGTCATGGGCGATTTTTTGTTCTTTAAGTTCGTTGATTAATTCGTCAATGGCCTCCGTACTTTTTCCTTGCAAAGAACTAATTTCGGCCAGTTCTCGTTGCTTGTTCTCGACCAATATCGCAATCTCATTATATGAAGACTGGACGACCGTACCGGCATCATTGACGACTTTGTCGCGCACAAATTGTTGCTTGAGTGCGACGATGTCTGTCGAGAGTTTGGCCTCTAATCTAGGCAGACCGCTTCGTTCGACCAATATCCCGTTTTTCTTAATTTTACCTACAAGCCCTTTCTGTGCGGAGACTGGAAAGATGTGTTCGCGGTCCACGTCAAGCAGCCGCGCGGTTTCTTGCAATTGACGATCGATTAGTTTGGTTACTTCCGATTCACTCAGCAATTCGTCCCAGAACGTATCCACTTTGTTTAACGTCACCAATCGAGACCGGGCGTTGCGGGTGGCGATGCACACGTGATGTTTCCACACCTCGAGGTCAGTCTTTGTAACCCCGGTATCCGCTGCGAGGACGAAAAGAATGGCGTGCGCTGCGGGCAGCATGTTTAGGGTAAGCTCAGGTTCCGATCCCAAGGCATTTAGGCCTGGTGTGTCGAGGATGACTAAGCCTTGCTTCAGCAGTGGATGCGGAAAGTTGATAATCGCATGGCGCCATACCGGAATCTCGACTTGGTCTTTACGCACGTTGACCTCGTTGATCAATTCGTCCGTGTAAAGTCCTAATTCTCTTGCCTGGGTTACCGGTACTGGCTTGCTGCGCATGGTCTCGTTTAGGATATCCGCCATATCGTCAGCAGAATCCAGGTTTAGGAGCAGCTTGGTCCAGTTGATGGCATGTTTCTTGTGCTCGCTAATGGTCAGCGCGGATTTTCGAGTTTCGATGGGAAGCAGTCGGATCGATGGCTCAATCCTTTCGTCGTAGAGTATCTCGGTTGGGCACATTGTAGTCCGACCGGGCATCGACGGAAGCAGGCGGCGACTGTAATTGGAAAAGAATAGACCATTGATCAATTCGGTCTTGCCGCGCGAGAATTCGCCGACCACTGCCAGGGTCAGTTTATCTGTCCGTAATGAGTCCACCAACTCATGCAGTCGTAGCTCATACTCGGCATCGTCGTGATCCTGCTTGTCATACCATGCCTGGTAGGCCTGGATCTTCTGCATCAGCCGATTCCGCCATTGGCCATAATCGTCCAGACGACGCCCAAACAAATCAATGACGACTGCTTGTTGCTGCATGGTTCAGGTGTAAAGCCGGGAGAGCACCACTGTACCCGGCCCAGCGATCGCTGCCGCCAGACCACACCCCGAGCAAACCCCCACTCTTTTATTACTGGTTACTTTAAGTCTTAGACGCCGATCTGAGGTTGGTCAACCTGATGTAGCAAAGCCTCGGGCATGGTAACGGGATGAGCGACAACGACGGTCTTGATACGCGCACCGTGGCCGTGCCGGATTGTGACGTTGCTTTTCGGTACCGAGAACGCTGCGGCCAGCATTATCAGCAGCGCTTGATTGGCTTTACCGTTCGTCGGTGGTGCCCGCAAACGCACTCGCAGCGTATCGCCGGTCACCCCGATGATATCGTTACCACCGCTCCGGGGCTGGACCTTAACGCGTATCACCAGGGTGGCGCCATCCCAGCGATACCAGTGCTTGGATTTCACGTAATCGCCAGTGCCCGCCCGATATCGAGGATCGGTTGCACGATGAGCCGCAGCGCCAGGCCCAAGCCAATGAACACCAATATGGGCGATAAGTCCAGCCCACCCATAGGCGGGAGCAATCGACGCGCCGGCCCCATGACAGGTTCGGTCAGACTGTGTAACAAGCCCACGACGGGATTATAACTACGCGGGCCTATCCAACTCAGGACAACCCGGATGATGACCGCAACCATGAACACGTATACCGTGAGTTGCAGCAACTCGCCGATGGCGAACACCATCACTCCCGTGAACTTTGGAGTCGCCCCACCCATCCAGGCAAGTAGATACACCTTCAACGTTGCCAATGCCAACATGAAAACGATGGCGGCAAAATCCAAACCCCAAGCACCGGGGATGAATCGGCGAGCGAACACCAGCGGAGGGTTGGTCGCAGCGACTATAAATTGCGAGATCGGATTGTAAAAATCCGCGCGCACCCACTGAAATAGGAAGCGTAACAACACTAACAATATGTATAAACCAAAAATGGTGTCAACAAGAAAAACACCGGCGTTTCCTAAGTAACTACCCCCCATTAGTCTCTCCCCAAGATTTCCGCCAATTCCGACGCTTGCTTCACTGCAGCATCGAAGGCTTGGTTGAGGATGTCCGGCAAGTTGGCCTCATCCATGACCTGTAACGCGCGCTCCGTAGTGCCACCTGGTGAGGTGACTCGTCGGCGCAGTTCCAGTAGGTCTTCTTCACTGTTTATTGCCAATTTTGCCGCCCCCAGGCAGGTCTCCAAGGTCAACAACCGCGCGGTGTCGGCGGCCAAACCATGTTGAATCGCCGCTTGTTCCAGTGCCTCCATGAAATACATGAAGTAAGCGGGTCCGCTGCCAGACAATGCGGTCACCACGTCGAGCATCACTTCCTCACCCAGCCACACGGTGGTGCCCACCGCGCGCAGCAGAGATTCGGCAACGTCGCGTTGCTCATCATCGGCCAGCTCATTGGCGTAAAGCCCGGTTGCCCCCGAGCCTACGAGCGCCGGCGTGTTTGGCATCGCGCGGACGATGGACAACCCACCGCCCGACCAGCGCTGAATGTCGCACTCGCGAATCCCGGCCACGATGGACACGACCAGTGGCCGTCTTTGTTGCAGGATTCGCTGTGCCGATAACAACATCTCCCGTAATACTTGGGGTTTGACCGCTAATACCACTACATCGGCACCTTCAATGGCGGCCTCATTTTGACGCAAAGCCCGAACTCCCATTTGATGCTCGAAAAAATCGCGTTTTTCCTGGTCCGGTTCGGAGACACAGACACGCTTGCTGGGCCAACCGGTGCTGAGCAAACCACCGATCAGGCTGCGCGCCATATTGCCGCCGCCGATGAAACCAATAGTGAGGTCTTGCATTACGAAAAGATATTCAAGTGTTTGTTATTTCGGTATTTGAGATAATTTACGTTCCCAGGCGTGTATTGTTAAGTAGCGGGATGCAGGTGGCAAGAGCAAGGCACGGTCACTGCAGTGATTACCTGAGCATAAGGGCATTCGTTAGGCGTTGGGGCCGGGTTTGCCCTCAATGTACGCCAGCTCGAATTGTTCATTTGCGCTCACGTGGTCCAAACAACGCGGTGCCGATGCGAATCATGGTGGCTCCTTCGAGAATAGCTGCGTCCATGTCTGCGGTCATACCCATGGACAGGGTATCCAGCTGGAGCCCCTGGGCATTGAGCCTTTCCAAGGCCGTGCGGAGTTGGGCAAATGGGTCCCGTTGTGCAACGAGATCATCGGTCGGCTGCGGGACCACCATTAGCCCCCGTAACCGTATGGCCGGTAACTCGTTAACGGTATGGGCCACCGCGTCCAGGGACTCCAGATCCAGGCCGGCCTTGGTGGGCTCGTGTTGGATATTCACCTGCAGACAAATATTTAACGGATCTTGATCAGCGGGACGTTGCTGCGACAGGCGGCGCGCAATCTCGATGCGATCGACGCTGTGGACCCAATCAAAATGTTTGGCGATTTCCCTGGTTTTATTGCTTTGAATGCGTCCAATAAAGTGCCAAATAAGGTCCAGATCGGCCAGAGCAGCCTGTTTTTCCAGTGCTTCCTGAACGAAATTTTCGCCAAAATTCTGTACCCCGAGTATCGCCAACTCGCGTATCGCCGCTACTGGCTGCGCTTTGCTGGCGCCGATAAGACGAATATCATCGGGCGCTCGACCCGCCCGGTTTGCGGCGTCGTGAATCGAGGATAGGACCTTATCGAGTCGCTGTTTAGCGGTCTGCAACTGGAAAACGTCGTCATACTGGCTTGTTTGCGTGCTGTGCGCCGTTATACTTTAACGGTGAGAATTAAACAAATTGCCGCTCCCGACCTTCAGCCCTAAGGGGATTGTCGATGGATATCTCTGAATTACTTGCCTTCGCCCACAAGAAAAACGCATCCGACCTGCATCTTTCGTCAGGACTGCCACCGTTGATTCGTGTCGACGGTGATATCAAGCGCATCAACGTGGATCCGTTGGGGGATCGCACGGTCCACAACATGGTCTACGATATAATGAACGATAAGCAGCAGAAGGACTTTGAGGAATTTCTGCAGGTCGACTTTTCTTTCGAATTGCCCAACATCGCCCGGTTCCGAGTGAACGCATTTCAGCAACAGCGGGGCCCATCGGCAGTGTTTCGTACCATTCCCACCCGGGTTCTGACCCTCGACCAGCTCAACACACCGCCGGTATTCGCTGATCTTTCGTTGAAACCTCGCGGCTTGGTGTTGTGTACCGGCCCCACCGGTTCGGGTAAATCAACGACCCTCGCCGCCATGGTCGATCATGTGAACGAGAATTTGTTTTCCCACATCCTGACCATCGAGGACCCCATCGAGTTCGTGCACACCAGTAAGAATTGCCTGATTAATCAACGGGAATTGGGTCCGCATACATTGGGCTTCTCCGAGGCGTTACGAGCCGCCTTGCGGGAAGATCCGGATGTGGTTCTGGTGGGCGAGATGCGTGATTTGGAAACCATCCGGCTTGCGCTGACTGCAGCGGAGACTGGGCATCTGGTGTTCGCGACTTTACACACCACCTCCGCAGCGAAAACCATCGACCGGATCATCGATGTGTTTCCGGCAGCCGAAAAGGAGATGGTGCGCTCGATGCTATCGGAGTCGTTGCAGGCCGTCGTTGCGCAGGCGCTGATGAAGAAGATCGGTGGTGGCCGCACGGCAGCTTGGGAAATAATGATAGCAACATCCGCGATTCGCAATCTGATTCGCGAAAACAAGATCGCACAGATGTATTCATCTATTCAAACCGGCCAGTCGTACGGTATGCAAACTCTTGACCAGCACCTGTTACAACTCGTAAACAACCGTATGGTAACGCTTGAGGAAGCCCGAGTACGGGCGATGGATAAAACTAAGTTCACCCAGTCCGCGGCCCCGATGGCTGGCGGCGCAGCTAGTGGAGCGCGCTGATGCTGTTTACCGATTTTCTAAAGTTGATGGTACACAAGAACGCGTCAGATTTATTCATCACCGCTGGCGTGGCACCGAGCCTGAAGATCGATGGTAAGATTGCGCCGATCACCAAGCAGGCATTGACTCCCGATCAGTCCCGGGAGTTCGCGTACAGTATCATGAATGAGGAGCAACGCCGGCAATTTGAGGCCACCAACGAATGTAATTTTGCCATCAACCCCGCGGACATTGGGCGATTCCGCGTCAATGTGTTTGTACAACAAAGCCGGGTCGGGATGGTGTTGCGCCGGATTCAGACCTACATTCCAAAGTTTGATGAGTTACACATGCCGCCGGTGATGACCGAACTGGCGATGACCAAACGCGGCCTGATCGTCTTTGTCGGTGGCACCGGTACCGGTAAGACTACGTCGATGGCGGCGATGGTGGGGTACCGCAACGAGCATAGCTATGGACACATTATCACCGTCGAGGACCCGATCGAGTTTGTCCACGAACATAAGAACTGCATTGTCACCCAACGGGAAATCGGCGTAGATACACAGTCTTGGGAAATCGCCCTGGTAAATAGCATGCGTCAGGCGCCGGATGTCATTCAGATCGGTGAAATTCGAACGCGGGAAACTATGGATAACGCGATCGTGTTCGCCGAGACTGGTCACATGTGCCTCGCAACCTTGCATGCCAATAATACATATCAAGCCATGGACCGCATTCTCAATTTCTTCCCTGAGGAACGGCGAATCCAGTTGTTGATGGATCTGTCGATGAACCTGCGTGCCATGGTGTCGCAAAGATTGCTGCCGCTCAAAGAGGGTAAGGGCCGGGTTCCTTCGGTAGAGATCTTGATCAATTCGCCTTTGATCTCCGATTTAATCTTAAAGGGAAAGATGCACGAGGTCAGAGACGTCATCGCCCGATCCCGAGAAGCTGGTATGCAGACTTTTGACCAGTCTTTGTTCGACCTTTTCGAAGCCGGCCTAATCAGCTATGAAGATGCGTTGCGTAATGCCGACTCGGCCAACGACTTGCGGTTGCGTATTAAACTGGAAAGCAGTGATGCCAGCGAATATGAGTTGGGCGAGACAATGCGTAACGTCACGTTTTAGTATTCTGTTAACAAGCCTGTGAGCATGAAAGGTAGGGCTGAATTGAATGCAGACCCCTATTTTTCTGATCCACTCTCGTAGACTACCTCGCCGCCGACCAACACATGGGTGACCTTCCCTGTGAATGGCCATCCCTGAAACGGTGTGTTTCGTCCCCGGCTCACCATATGCTCGCGGTTGAAGATCCATTCCTGCTGCGGATCAAAAATACATACGTCAGCGGTTGCCCCCGGACCAAGATGACCGGCGTCTATGCCCAGGATCCGCGCCGGTTTGTGCGTCAAGGTGGCGATCACGTCGGACAGTGAGAGGTGTTTGTTGTCCACCAGTTTTAAAGTCAGCGGCAGCAATGTCTCCAGGCCCGAGATCCCGGGTTCGGACTTGCTAAACGGTGCCAGCTTGGCGTCCGGTTCGTGGGGTTGATGATCGGAACAGATCACGGAGATAACCCCGTTCTTGACCGCGGCGCGCAATTGATCCCGATCCCGCTGGGTGCGCAGCGGGGGTATCACGTGGCATTGGGTATTGAAGAATCCAATGTCGTGCTCGGTGAGGTGCAGATGATGTGCGCTGACATCGGCAGAAACAGGTAACCCTCTTTGTTGTGCTTCGGCCACCATCTCCACCGCGCGCGCGCTGGACAACTGACAGAAATGGCAGCGTGCCCCAGTAGTCTCGATTAAAGCCAGTTCCCGCGCGACGCCGACCGTCTCGGCGGCTTCGGGTATTGCCGGCAGACCGAGCCGGGTGCTTATTTGGCCCTCGTGGACGCAGCCGTTGCCTTGCAGCCAGGGGTCTTGGGCATGCAAAAACACCGTGAGGTCGAATGTGGAGGCGTACTGCATTGCGCGGCGCATGACTACGGTGTCCTTGACCGGGTTCAGGGCGTTGCTTACCCCCACGCAACCGGCCTCATCTAGGGCGGCCATATCGGTCAGGACGTTACCCTCGAGATTCTTAGTCAATGCACCGATTGGGTGAATGTAGGTCTTTCCAGTTCGCCACGCGCGTTGTTGGATCATCTGTGCCATGGCGGGAGTGTCGATTACCGGATTCGTATCCGGGGGAATGCACAACGTGGTGATACCGGCGGATATCGCCGCTTTGACTTCGCTTTCAATAGTCGCTTTGTGTTCGAGGCCCGGTTCACGCAGCCGCGCACGCAAATCGATAAGCCCCGGGCACACTACCAGTCCTTGAGCCTCGACCACCCGTCCAGTGACGAAGTCGGCGGGTTGATCATCCAGAGCAGCCACGAATCCATCATTGAGGTACAAATCGTGCTGCCCATCGATGCCGTGGGCCGGATCGATCAAACGGCCGTTACGAATCAACAGACCCATTAGTCAGTCTTGTCTCCGCGTGGACTGGCCGCCCAACAGCATTGCCATGACCGACATCCTTACTGCGATACCGTTGGTGACTTGGGCCAGGATTACGGAATTCGGACCATCGGCGACATCCGACGCGATTTCCAAACCGCGGTTGATGGGTCCTGGGTGCATTACCAGTGCGCCGGGATTGGCGTACTCGAGTTTGTCCTGGGTCAGCCCGTAGAGATTGAAGTATTCTTGTTCACTGGCGATCAAGGTACCCTGCATGCGCTCCAACTGCAGCCGCAGCATAATGATGATGTCCACGTCCTTGAGACCCAGTTTCATGTCGTTGTAGACGTGTACACCCAGCCGCTCCACTTCGGTTGGCAACAGGGTGTTGGGTCCGATCACGCGTATCTCTGCGGCGCCGAGTATGTTGAGTGCGTGAATCTGCGATCTAGCAACCCGTGAGTGCAGTATGTCGCCGACGATGGCAACACGCAGATTCTCAAAGTCCGGCCGGTGTTGTCGGATGGTAAAGACATCAAGCATCGCTTGAGTGGGGTGCTCATGGCGTCCATCGCCGCCATTGATAATGCTGACATGAGGCGGGACATGTTGCGCAACCAAAAATGCTGCACCGCTATGGGAGTCTCGTACCACGAATAAATCGGTATGCATCGCCTCAAGGTTGTTAACCGTGTCAAGGACAGTTTCGCCTTTGCTGGTAGACAGCCGTTGTGGATTTAGATTGATGACGTCGGCGGATAAGCGCTTGGCGGCGATCTCAAATGTGGTGCGTGTACGTGTGCTGGACTCAAAAAATAAATTAACTACCGTTTTGCCACGCAACAAGGGGACTTTTTTAATTTCTCGGTGGCCAACGTCGATGAACGACTCAGCTATGTCAAGAATTTGCAGAAGCGTATCGCGGCCCAGACCCTCAATAGTCAGGAAATGATGTAAGTTACCATCGGTGTCGAATTGAATCTCCGCCGCCGTCAAGCAGTTCTCTCCAGAATGTTTAGTCGTAGTTGCTCTGGGCCGATTAATTTCAGCTGCTGATGGTTGCCCAGTTGTAGATGTTGGCCGACAACATCCGGTTGAATCGGCAGTTCCCGGCCATCTCTCTCCACTACCACCGCCAGTTTGATGCTCTTCGGTCGGCCATAATCAAACAGCACATTCATCGCCGCCCGGGTAGTGCGACCGGTATGCAGCACGTCGTCCACCAGGATGATGTGGCGGTCATCGATATCGACCGGTAAGTGTGACGCCTTGACCTGAGGATTCATTGAAATTCGAGTAAAGTCGTCGCGGTAGAAGGTGATATCTAATGTACCCAGAGGATCACGGACACCCAGGTTGCGGTGCAGCCGCTGCGCGATCCACACACCGCCCGTGTGAATCCCGATCATCAGCGGCTCGCGGTCAAGATAGCCATGCAGCGCCTCAGTCATGGCCGCGAGCAGATCGTCAATTTCTCTCGTTTGCGGCTGCGTCATTATCAGTTGGGCTATGCTCTCAACGCTTGTTGGTGCAGGAATGTCTCCAGGATCAATTGGGCGGCAACCTGATGGCGTGCTCGCTCTTGTTTTTCCTGACTCGCGCCATTCGATCTCAGAGTCACCAATGCCTCGTTGGTCGTGAGGGACTCATCGATCCAGTACACCGGCAGTTGATAGCGACGCGCGAGTGCCTGTCCGAACCGTCGCGCCTCATCGCACATAGGCGTCTCGTTGCCCTCACAGGAGAGCGGCAGTCCGACGACAACTCCGTCCGGATGCCATTCAGCCATTAACTTGTCCATGTGATTCCAGGCAGGAATCGAGCTGTGGACGGCCACGGTATCCAGGGGGCGTGCGGAATGGGTGATGGTCTGTCCGACCGCAACTCCGATTTTTTGCGTCCCGTAGTCAAATCCCAGCAGTGTCAAGCGTGGCCCGCCTCGGACGACAAGGTGTTTACATCCACTCCCAGCAGGCTGGCCGCGCTAGACCAGCGTGATTCGATGGAGGTGTCGAAGATTATGCTGTCGTCTGCAGGACCGTTGAGCCATGCGTTTTCTTTGATTTCGTATTCCAGCTGCCCGCTGCCCCACCCCGCATATCCGAGTGCCAGTAGATATCGGTCCGGCCCTTCATTGTTGGCCATCGCTTCCAATATATCGCGTGACGTTGTAAGCCCGATTTTTTCGGTAATGGGTAGGGTTGAATCCCACTCACCAATATTTTGATGCAGAATGAAACCTCTGTCATTCTGTACCGGACCACCGTAGTGTACCGGCGACCCTGATTTTTGATATTCCTCGCGCGCAATACTCATCTGGTCCAGAATGTCGCCCACGGTGAGATTGACGACGCGGTTGATCACTATACCCAGCGCACCTTCCTCGTTGTGCTGGCATATGAACGTGACTGTGTGGTCGAAATTCGGGTCCTGCATCGCCGGCATCGCGATCAGGAAGTTGTTAGTGAGAAAAGAGCTATTCATGGTCATAGTATCAGCGACTGTGCGCAGGCTGACAAGTGACGTAAAAAATCCCGATAAATCGCGAGGCTAACGGCTTGTCAGTTGTGAACCGCTGTATTGCCAAGTACGCGTGATGTGCAGAATATCCACTTCTCGACGAATGTTCTCGGGAAATGGATCGAAAGGTGCCGCTAATCGCACACTGCGTGTGGCCGCGTCATCCAAGATTTTGTGTCCCGAAGACCTTTTGACATCGATACCCAATATCGTTCCCATAGGACTGATTTGTGCGTCGAGGACGACACTGCCTCGCAGCTGTTTTCGCTTGGCTTCCCTGGGATAGTGCAGATTGCCGATCCGTTCTACTTTTAATATCCAGGACTGCATATAAATGGCATACCTGTATTCTTTGGTCCGCGCACTTAGGAATTTACGCTTCGGCCGTTTCAAGTAGTCTTGCCAAGCCTCGCTGATTTCTGCACTGAGACGTTGACGCTCTTGGTCTAATTCCGACATGTTGACCACCCCCAGTTTATTTTCATCTTGTCGTCGTCGGACCGGTTCCGGTTCGGGTGGTGTGGTTACGACCTGCTGAACCGCCTGGTGTTTGGTCAAATATTCAGGGACCGGTTTTGTGGGTGACGTTTCTATTCTTGCCGCGAGCTTGGCTTGAGGCAGTTTTTGGGACTGACTAGGCGTTGGATTGGCGGGCAGCGGGCTGCGCGCGATCTGGACCTTATCGGTATCTCCGCCGCCCTCTTGATTTACCTGTGCGAGATAATCAGGGTCGTCCGGCGCCAGGTCGCTGCGCGTGTTGACCAACGTGATATCAAGGGTTTGCAATGGGTTAGTCTTGGGAAGGATCTGGGGCGCGGTGAACCCAATGCCGAGCACAATCACCACATGGAGCAACACGCTTCCAAAGGTAGTCAATCCGAGCCGGTCGTTGTTGTCAAAACCGGGTATGGTGTCAGCGTAATTCACGGTTATGGTCGCGGCCACCTGTCTGCGCCCGGTATCACCATATCGGGCGTATCACTGGTTACATATAAATACTAGTTAATACTAGAATGACTAAGCCGATTCTGTAATGGTTTTATAGGCTTAGCGTATCATCTTGTGATCAATTCGCAACTTTGACTCGATGGCGTCCAACAATTGGGCGCCGATATCCAACCCATATATGGTATCCAGCTCGCGAATGCAGGTGGGACTGGTGATATTAATCTCGGTCAAAAAGTCGCCGATAATATCCAATCCGGCGAACACGATTCCCCGCTCGTGAAGTGTGGGCCCAACTTGTTCGCAAATCCATCGGTCCCGTGGTGACAACTCCTTACCTTCTCCATGACCACCCACCGCGAGATTGGCGCGAGTCTCTCCCGGAGGCGCCATACGAGCCAATGCATAAGGCACCGGCTCGCCATCGATGAGCAGCACTCGCTTGTCGCCGTGTTTGATGTCTGAGAGATACTGTTGCGCCATGATGAATCGTTGTTGGTAGTCGGTGAGTGTTTCCATAATGACATTAACGTTGGGATCTTTGCTGGTCACCCGGAACACTGACTCGCCCCCCATGCTTCCCAGCGGCTTCAAGATAATATCATTGTGTTC
>CALZGZ010000360.1 GCA_945787105.1 uncultured Gammaproteobacteria bacterium | reverse complement strand
ATCCCAAGGCGTGGCGCTTTAAATTTCACGCACAGACCTCCGGCGTGGACTTGACCCGTCAACACCCACTCAACAACATTACCCGCGTCACCACCCAGGCTATGGCCGGTATCTTCGGGGGGTTACAGTCGCTACACACGGATGCCTATGACGAAGTACTGAGCACACCTACCGAGGCAGCTGCTCAGATTGCCATCAGCACCCAGAACATTTTGCGTGAAGAAGCCCATCTAACCGATGTTATCGATCCACTGGCGGGCTCTTATTATATCGAGACCTTGACCAATCAAATGGAACAGACGATCGAGGAGTTGATTGCGCAAATCGATGCGGCGGGTGGTATGTTCGAGGCCGTGGAGCAGGGCATGGTGCAGACCATGATCGGGAAATCGGCACGTGAATTTGCGCACAAGGTTGAAACCGGTGAACAAGTCATTGTCGGCGTCAATGCCTATCGAACCGAGGAAGACGGCAGTGGGCGGCAGCCGCTAGAGCGTCCCGATCCGGAACGCATTCAGAATCAACTCGACCAATTACGCAGATTCAAGGCCGAGCGCGATCAGAGCCAAGTTCAAACCGCATTGGATCAACTGGCCGCCGCCGCAATCAGCGATGACACCAACGTGTTTGCCAAGGTCGTCGATGCCGCGATCGCCGGCGTGACCCATGGTGAAATCGTTGCTTGCTTGCGGCGTGAAATGGGCGCCGGTGAGCCGCTGATTGCCATATGAGCGATGCCGCTAACGACGAGGCCGCGAAGCTTATCCGGCGGTTAGTGGACGGGCAAAGGGCGGCGCTGGCGCGCGCCATCACGCACATTGAAAGCGGTGCAGGCATCGCGCCTCGGATTCTGGGAGCGATTCAGTCTGCGGTTGGCCATTCCCGTGTGATCGGTTTCACCGGCGCCCCCGGTGTCGGTAAATCCACCCTAATCAATGCCGTCATCCGCGAATTCCGCGGGCGTAAGAAAACCGTGGCGGTGGCTGCGGTGGACCCCAGCAGCCCGATCAGCGGCGGCGCAATACTCGGCGACCGTGTGCGCATGGGTGAACATGGCAGCGATGACGGTGTGTTCATACGTTCCATATCATCCCGCGGTCACCTCGGTGGACTGTCCGCAACGACTGCACAAGTCATCGACCTGATGGACGCCGCGGGATGGGACGTGGTCGTCATCGAGACGGTGGGGGCTGGACAGTCGGAGGTGGAGATCGCACAGATTGCGGATGTGAGTATCGTTGTGTGTGCACCGGGTCTTGGTGATGATGTGCAAGCCATCAAAGCCGGCATTCTAGAAATCGCCGACGTGCTCGTCGTAAACAAAGCCGATCAGCCGCTGGCCGATCAAACCTGTAGACAGTTGGTCGCCATGCTCGAGCTGCGCCATGCGGATCGACGTGAGGTGCCGGTGCTGACCACCGTCGCCACCAGTGGTGACGGTGTTGACCGGCTGGTGGACGTGATCGAACAACAATACCAAGAAAATGTCGCACCCACACATGCCCGAGGACCGGTTAAACGATTTCAATATCTCATCGCCAACGCCGCAGCGAGACAGATACACGAACGGCTGGCTGCGTCTGCAGAAGTGACGATGCATGACATGTGCGCGCGCGTGTCCCGCGGCGAGCTGAGTGTTGACAGTGCCGCCCGGGCGCTTCTCGACGCAATGCTGAAGTAGCCCTAGGTCCGGTTTCTACGCACCGGTAGCCATTAAGTATGCTCCTGCCGCAGCGATTTCTTATCGATCTTGCCAACGCTGGTCTTGGCAATTTCGTCAACGAATAGGACCCGCTCCGGAACCGCCCACTTGGAAATTTCGCCGCGAGTCACTGAGGCCCCAATCCATGACTTGATATCGTCTTCGCTAGGTGTGTGATCGGCCTTGGGTGCTATCAAAATCATTGGGCGTTCGCCCCACTTCTGATCTGGAACGCCGATTGCCGCAACTTCGCTGACGGCGGGATGCCGGGATACGATATCTTCGAGCTGTAATGAGGATATCCACTCACCGCCACTCTTGATAACGTCCTTGAGCCGATCGGTAATCCGGATATAACCGGAACCCTCAATGGTGGCGATATCCCCGGTGTGCAGATAACCACCCTGCCACAATCCCTCGGACAGTTCTGGATTTTTGAAATAACCCTGGGTCAGCCACGGCGCGCGCACCACAAGCTCCCCGCTGGCTACTCCGTCGCGAGGTAACTCATTCATGTGTTCATCGACGATACGACATTCGACCATCGGTATGGGCAGCCCTGCCTTGCAGCGTACGTTCAGTTGTTCATCCATCGAATCTTGCAGCATGTCGCTGTCGATGTGCGCCAGGCTGATTACCGGACAGGTCTCTGACATCCCGTAACCACTGTAGATGTCGATTCCCAGCTCCAATGCGCGCCTTGCCAGACCCTGCGGTAACGCGGATCCGCCAATCACGACTTTCCAGTGGCTGAGATCGGTGTGTGCAATGTCCGGATGACTCAATAACATGTGCAGAATCGTCGGCACACAATGGGAAAACGTGACACCCTCATCGCGGATTAACCGCAACAGTGTCTCCGCCTCATAACGCCCCGGGTATACCTGCTTGGTTCCCAACATGGTCGCGAGATACGGAATTCCCCAGGCGTGCACGTGAAACATGGGGGTGATCGGCATATAGACATCGTCACGATGTAAACGACCCTGTACGGCTCGCGATCCGACCGCCGCCATTACGCTCAATGTATGTAACACCAGCTGACGGTGGCTGAAGTAGACACCCTTTGGCTCGGAGGTGGTGCCGGTGGTGTAGAAGGTCGTCGCGCGTATGTTTTCATCAAAATCGGGAAATTCATACTTATTCGGTTGCGCTGCCAGCATCGATTCATACTCCGCGGCGAAATCGATCGTGTCGTCCGGCACGCGATCGAAATCCGTGAGACGCACAAACCGCGGATTGCGGTCTAACCGGTGTTTAATCTGATCCACCATGGGCACAAAGTCGTCATGAACAAAAATAATATCGTCCTCGGCATGATTGATCGTATACAGGATCTGCTCGAGTGACAGGCGGACGTTTATGGTATGCAGCACCGCACCGATCATCGGTACGGCGAAGAAACATTCTAGATATCGATGACTGTCCCAGTCCATTATTGCAACCGTATCGCCCGCTTCGATGCCAAGTTTGGCGAGACCATTTGCTAGCTGAGTGACCCGCTGGAAAAACTCATTGTAATCATGACGACGGGACTTGGCGTACACGATTTCCTTTTGCCGCGCATGAACCAAGGGAGTTTGTAGCAGGTTTTTTAACAACAGCGGATAATCATAAGCCGTCGGCGTTTTGTCGATCACACTGGCAATCATTCTTATGCTCCCGGTTTCCCGTATAGGGTGTTTCTCATTTGAACCTTACAACTAGTCTTTTTGATATAAAGTACTTTACGGTCCTGGCCTGTTAATTGCCATCCCCAAAATTTAGCGTATTAGCCACTTAGCGTGATATTACACCGAGGATCCCGGATGATGACGAAGGGACTTGCCCTGCGACTCCAGCCCCATTTTGTCAGTTGAGTGAAGCGCGAGTCCAGACGTTGGATACCACGCCCGCGCCGGGATGAGCCCACCTCCGGATACAAAACTTGGCACCTAGGATTTATCGGATTCGTTATCTCAAACAAGCTGTTAGATCCTTGTTTCGCCGCCTTAGTGCATTATGCGGGCTTGCACATGGGCACTCGGTTTTCCTGTCAGCGATCGTTATACCGGATCGCTCCGGTTGAGGATGATGGTCCGGTCAATGGCGAGCTTATCGAGCCGCCAACATTCAACCTTATTGAATTGCGGGCAAATGAGCCGCACCGCCGCAACATAGGCATTAACGATGTTCTGGTCCGAGACAAAACCGCCGCTAACTGCCCAGAAATTGGGTTGCGGTTGTGGATGAATATAGGCAACGTCAAATTCGATGTGATAGTGATCGGCCGACTGGTGCATGAAATGTTCTTGCACAAAATGTTGCGCCATGGCGACAACCGTCGACTGCGGCGGCATGTCAATTTGGGCAATAACCCAATCAGCGGGCACGAACCAAATGAGCACCGCCATCAGTATGTTCATTCTGAAATCATGGCATACTGCCCTCCCCGGCGAATAACATTCTTTTTGGTCAGGATCTCGCATTACGCAAAAACGCCTCCATATGAAACCGCGCCTGTCCCGTTGAGTATTTGAACTGCTGACCTACGGGACAGGCGCGCCGCGCCAGACAACCGCGGTGCAAGCATTCAGCGCCGTGTTCGCTGCCAACGTAGTCGAGACAAGCATCCACATCGTAGCGGCCGGATGCGAACGCGTGAACCGGACATGCGGCTAAACAGGGTTTGTCATGGCATGTCTCACACGGACTGGGCCGGGCGGCAAACGGCGGTAGTGCGATATGCTCGGCAAAGGCCAGTGCCCCCCGGTAGGCATGCCAAAGACCAAAATCAGGATGAATCAGGGTGCCGATAGGAGATGGCACCACCGGCTCCGCGCGTTGCGCCCAGCGTTGAAATGGATGATAAGGAGGACCATCGAAGGGAAGTATGGTTTGCGCACCATAGTGTGTTGCGATGGCATCCAGGATCTGGCGCGTCCAATTATTCAACGGATTTTCTCGTGTCAAACCGGCCCTGGCCTGCTGGAAGTGCCGCCACATGGCATCGCCGACGTTGCCCGCCAGGATGACCGTTCCGGCATCAGCCCCATCGGGCATCGGGGGCACCTGGTCCTCAGGCCGGGGATGGAAACCGCCACGTGACACCAGTCCCACATCGCGCAACGCTGACTCAATAATGGCGATACTCACCATTTTGCTCACAAACCGGGAATCATGTCAGTGTACACCATACCATCGCGTTCATAGGTGTCGCCGGTGTGCACGGCTATGGGCCGGTGGAACATCGGGCCCGCGTAGGCAAAGGTATGATATTCACCGTTTTCGCCACAGGGATCTACCCGGTGCGGCAACTCCGCCAGCAACGCCCGATCAAACAACCGGCCGGCGAATGATCGCGGCATAACAATGGGGTCGAGGCAGGTGATCCGCGCACCCAGACCCATCGCCACCATCTCTGCCGCCAGTTGCCGCGTGTCTCGCGCCCACAAGGGAAACCACGGCTCGAGGCCGCTACCTGCGAGCAGCGATTCTCTATAGGTACGAATATCTTCAAGGAACAAATCACCGAACACCACGTGGGTAATTCCAGCACGCTTCGCCTGTTGCAACGCCACGCCAATCATCGCTTCGTATTCCGTGTTCGGACATGGATCAGGAATAGTCACGCGTGTTAACGGAAGCCCACAGGCCTGCGCTTGCGCGACTAGCAACGCTTCCGGCACTTGATGTATGGCAACGCGCTCCGCGGGACGGTTCACGGTCGTGAGCAGTCCCACCGCTTCCACATCCTGCCGGCTGCTTACCAGATGTAGCGCATAGGCGCTGTCTTTGCCGCTACTCCAGAATATCAGCGCCCGCCTCACGGTATCGTGTTTCCAGTCATGCGATGATCCAATGCCCGTGCACACATTCTACCCCCAGGTGTTATGTACAAGCCTATGGCTGCGAATTCTCTGGCCGGCAAAGTGCACTCAGGATCGCGGATGATGGCGAACGGACTTGTCCTGCGCGCAGTTCCCCTGCTGTGCAGGGACAAGGCGGGGACAAGCCCCCTGCGGTGCGGGGACAGGCGCTGCGCTGGAACGAAATGCATAGCCACAGCTATGGGTTGAGTGAGGCGCAAGTCCAGGTGGTCGCGATCGAGCCAGCGGCGGGATAGGTGCATACGCGGGTACAAACGGTCACGCGGGACATTGCTCGAACATCCTAATTCAATCAAATCTTTCGATCGCCGACAAATCAACATTGGTAGAACGTTGAATGGCGCGCGGCGTGGTGGCCGGTCAAGGCTCAGGTTCGTCCGCGCCGGGACAATGTTGCAACGCGGGATGTGTGGATTCCACGCTCCAACGCGCACCCCAGCGCCAGGCTCTACCCAACTATACCTGCGCACGACAAACCTTCACTACGCGACACGTGTAAATGCGGCACCGAACTTTCGCAGCTCGATGAGGTCTTTATTGTAGCCACTACATATCGTAACTACCGCTTCTAAAAGGAGAGAACCATGGGTGAAAATACGCGCATGCACGATGGCATTGCCGGGGTCTTGGTATTGCTTGGTACGCTACTCGGTGCTTTCGTAAGCCCCTATTGGCTGTGGCTGCCTGGCATAGTTGGCGCCTTGATGTTGCAAAGTGCCTTCAGCGGATTTTGTCCAGTTTACTTTACGCTCGGTAAACTTCGCCGCACACGCGCGACAGCGACGAATTAATTCAAAACTAAGGAGTCGCCGGGGATCAGGTCTCAAAGCGGGTACCGCTCGGATATTACTTGCCCGTAAAAACCCGGCTTCGGCAATCGCGCCAAACCATTTAATCCGGCGACTGGCATGCACCTTGTGAAACTACGATTCGGGCGTACACGCTCGGCGCGTACCATCACCCCGCGGGCATCAACGGCTTGCCTCTTTACTTTGTCGAGACAAGCTCAAGCCGTGATCATCGCAATGGACTGTTACCTGGTCCGCGGTTCGTTCTCACCGCGCAATACGAACGACGGAGCTCCGGCCTCCCCTGTCACCGGACCCCATCCTTACATACCTCAGCGTGCATCCTCTCGATCCAGCCCGAAGTCGAAGGTATCAATGCGGTATCCCTCGGGAAATGCATGTTTAATTCGTTTCTCAAATTCTCCATATACTTCGACCTTGTGCTGTTGAACGTCATAGTCGCGGGTGGTGAGATCCACGTCGTCGACTTCGAGTTCTATCGTGAATTCGATATCCGGTGCAATCTTAAAACGGACTTTTGCCATCGTATCCTCTTAATTATCGTCTACCCAACACACAGTTAAGCATATTTCATCAGCGTCTCATTGATCCGAGTCAATGTGAATCCAATCTTCCAACTTTTGACTCCTGGCTCTGGATCGTCGGTTCCAAAACCAACGTAAGCTACGGAAGGTCTGGTAGAATGTTCTAAAGATGGCTGTCATTTCAAAGCACAAAGGAGCACGGCCGATTATTAATCGCGATTTCATCCTTGAGCAAGCTTCGTACCAAGCATGCGGCGGGAGAATACACATGCGTGTCAAGGCGTTAGTCGTTTTGTATTGCTTGTTTTTTGTGTCGTCAACGCTTGCAGCAGAACTCACACCACAGGAAAGGTTGGTTGCCAAAGCGGAAACGGCCCTGCAAAGTTTTCTGACTGCGCCTGATGCCGAATGGTTGACGGACCGCTTACAAGATGCGCTTGCAGTGATGATCATTCCGCGAATGATCAAGGCCGGCTTCGTGTTCGGCGCATCGGGCGGGGATGCGGTAATGATTGCCAAGCACGCAAAGACCCAAGCTTGGAGTAATCCTGCCTTTTACAAGGTCGGAGCCTTTGGCGTTGGCTTACAAGCGGGTATACAGAAATCCACCGTGCTGCTGCTGGTGCGATCTGAGGCTGGTCTGAGATCATTACTGAGATCATCAGGTAAGGTCGGTGCGGGAGGTTCAATCGCGGTGGGACCTATCGGCGGAGGTGCAACAACACAGTTGGCTACGGACATGGTGTCCTACACACGGGCCAAGGGCCTTTTCGCCGGCGTATCTCTGGACGGCGCGACAATAGGAGTCGACACCGAAGCCAATGAAGCGTATTACCGCAAGGGTGTCACAGCTCGAGATATCCTGATCAATCAGTCAGCGAAAAGACCCAACTCGGATAAGCTCGCGCGCGCGTTGTCCAAGGCCCTGAAATAGATACCGATCACGACGATCGCAGTCAACGTCAATTACTCATAACCACGCCAATCTTGATCCGATAAACTGTGTCAGCGTCAATTCTCTAACGACCGGGAGTGACCCAGGCTGTGCAAAAAGTCCAATCCGTTAGGACGGCGCACCACATCAAGCGCGAAGTTGTCTTTAGATTAGATATGTTCTCCCATGTCAAAAAACAAAATCAAATAAAACAAGCACGGTTTTACCACCTCCTGTTTTTATTTTAATTTTTTACCATTAGTCTAGACCCAAATCTGCCGTTCGAATAAGTGCCGCCAAGTCTACGTTCGCCGCACGTTTCGGTTTATGGAGCCCCGATTGTGGGGTCCGTATTTGCTAGAACGACAATCGTAGACGAACTATGACAACTGTCAAAATACATGAAGACAATCACCTTAATCTACGTGAATTACAGCATTGATATATGGGGCGATAACGTTCGTTTCATTGCCTGTTAGCTGTAAGCAACTTTAACTCAACGAGGAGAACTAGAACGATGGCATTTGTATTTGTCCGCCACAAAGTCAACGACTACACGGCGTGGAAAGCTGCTTTCGATGGTTTCATCGACAAGCGACGAGCGGGCGGCGAGAAATCATACCAAATTCTTCATCCTGATGATGACCCTAACAATTTGTTGTTACTTTTCGCGTGGGACAACCTGAGCAACGCTCGCGCTTTTATGGCAAGTCCGGATTTGAAGGAAGCGATGGACAAGGCTGGAGTTCTTGAGCCGCCAGAAACCTATTTTCTCGAAGAATACGACCGGGGCAAAGTGGAAAAACAATCTGGCTCGCAGAGCTAATTTCAAGTAACGCCAGCTAACAAACGCATGGAACCGACGTATTTAGCCATCGACTGCTTTCCATGGCGTCGGATGCACACGGTTCATGCAACATGTTGGGTTCTAAATTAAGTTCTGCAAGCACACACTCAAACAAAAGGAGACAAACATGCTGTTTCACATTACTTATGAATTCTCCCCGCAGGAACGTGACGACGCGCAAAAGCGCTTTATAGAAACAGGTGCTCCGCCACCAGATGGCGTGACAATGCTCGGTCGATGGCACAGTGCTGCCGGCCATGTTGGATTTCTGGTTGCTGAGTCTTCCGACGCAGTAGCCATCGGCAAATGGATGCAGAGCTGGACTGACCTACTGTTGTTTGAGGTCACACCGGTTCTCACAGACGAAGAGGTTGCCGAAGTCATCGGGTAGCCATATTCATTTCTGTATTCTGGGGACAGTTTACTTATCTGTGGATATGTTGGATAGATGATTAACTGAACTGATCTTTGCCGGTGTCGTTAGTGCTACGTGAGT
>CALZGZ010000359.1 GCA_945787105.1 uncultured Gammaproteobacteria bacterium | reverse complement strand
GCATACCTTTTTGCATGCGAGTGACGCCACCCCGCATATTGCGCCAAGGCGAGCCTATCCCGGCCTCGCGACGACGCGCAGGATAAGTCCCTTCACCATCATTCGCGATCCTTAGTGCTAGATGCGGGCCAAGATATGATCAAGGGCTGCAGGTAGAACTTTACTTGTAACCGATCAACATAAAGCGGGTATATTTCTTTAATCTCAAAGATCCCGCGAGCAGAGTTTCGCGCATCGGCGCCTGGTGTTGAAAGGATTGAAGGTCCGGGACGCAGTTGGTATGTTCCTCGCAGGCATAGTAGTCATTCGACTGCAATACTTGTAACGTGCCTGAGGGAATCTTTGCGTACCATTCTTCAAATCGGTCAAGGTGCTCGCAAGAGGTATTAATGAGCAGATCGGGCCTTGTCTTGGAATTACTGCCGACTAGCATATCCTCGTAGTCCAATTGGTGTAGGTCGGCGATGATCGCGCGAAACTTCCCGCGAGAAATATGGGTACGGTTGAGGCTCTCAGCGATCGGTTTGCAGTGCTCATCCCTGTCGATGCATACAACTCCTGCGATATCGAAACGGTTGTCGTACAACAGCATTGCTGCCAATACACCATACCAGCCGCCCAAGATATAAAGGTTACCAAGGCGCCCACCGGCCGCCCGATGCAGTTCATTCGTCAGCCATAGCTTTCCGGTAATTTGATTTTTGTTCAGAGCCGCACCGAGATCGGGGACGGTGAATCGGGACACGGTGGTCAGAATATCGGCGATGAATGGATTGGCATAGTAGGTTGCCAGGCCGTCTAGAATATCACCATAGTATTCGTCCTTATCCACCAGGGATGTTTCCTCGAACCGACACAGGCGAGCGTGTTGCAGCCCGGCGCGCGACGGCCTGATTAATGAGCTCTTGTAATGTGACCCGCGCCGTAGCGATGTCGTGCAAGGTCTCTGCCTTGCGCCGGGCTTGCCGCCCCATCTGCCCACAGCGGTTGGGACTATTCAATAGAGAACGCACCGCGTTGCCAAATGCACCGGCGTCGTGTTCCACCAGCAACCCGGTCTGTCCGTGCTCGACGATGTCCCCCACGCCACCTGCACGACCGGCAACTACCGGCACACCACAGGCATGCGCCTCCAACAATGCCATACCATAGGCTTCTCCAATCGCTGGCCACACCAGTAGATCACTGGCCGACAGCCACTGGTTGATATGATCGCCGCCAAGTTCGCCCAGAAAGTGGACCCGCTCTTTGGGTAAGGCGGCAAACGACTCGAAGACTTGGCTTCGCGCCGATCCATCGCCAATAACTATGAGTGTCCATGGGCGGTCGCTGACGGTGTCAAGCGCCTTGGCCAACAACCGGAACGAGGCCAGCTTACTGGTTTCCCGCATCATGGCGACAGTGATCAACCAAGGTTGGTCGTGGGATATACCGTGCTGTGTAGCCAACCGCGTGCGTAGCTTGGTAGCTAATGGTTCAACCGGAAGTTGCGGCAGTTCTACAAAAGGCCGCATGAGAACCACGCCCTCATCCCGAAGTCTGTTGATACCCGGCAGGTCATTTGAATTCATTGCGATCACGGTGTCCGCCTTTTGTATCGCATGAGCAGCTGCCGCATATCCCAGCGACCACCGGCCGTGCTCTTGCTTGCCGGAATGCGACGCCTCGACGACGAGGTATGGAATTTCCAGGGCCGTGGTGACCGCTGGTCCGATCCAGTCAGGGGCCTTGTGATATAGGTGGTAAGTCACCCACACGGCAGGGCGCTGCTTGGGTGGACGTTGGCGAAATAGACTAATCAACTTATGCGCGCGGCGCTTCCCGATACGTTGCAATTTTTGCTGGCGCGGTGCATCCCCCGATGCATCCCAACTGCGGAACCGGGATGCCAGAAACACCTCCTGTTGGTTTGTATCCAAGGCCCGCCATAATAATCGAGCCACTCGCCAGTCGCCAGAGGGCTCTGGGTTATCGGGTGGCTTCATCGGCGCATAAAACGCGATTTTCATGTTGTGCTTACTGATTGAATGCCAAATTGGGCAGCAATGCCGTTGATATGGGCGTCGAGTGAGAATTTCTCGCGCACCCTGATGCTACCCGCCTCTCCAAGCCGCATGCGAAGGTCGGGATCGCCGATCAGCCTCTCCAATGCCCGAGTCAAGGCCTTGATGTCGCGTTCCGGTACGAGCACACCGTGCTCACCGTGATCAATCAACTCGGGAATACCAGAGACTTTCGTCGACAACACTGCCAGCTGTTGACTCAATGCCTCCAGTAACACATTAGGCAGCCCGTCCCGGTCGCCGTTGACGCTGACACGGCAGGCCAGCGCAAATATATCCGCGCGTCGGTACCAGACTAAAACCTTCTGTTGTGGTAATGCACCGAGCCATCTTATGCGCGATGCGATCTGCAGTTCCTGCCCGAGACGCTTGAGTGCCGGCAACAGATCGCCATCGCCGATATGGACGAATTGCCACTGGCGGTCAGGCGGTAATCGGCTCAACGCCCGCAACAAGTCGTCGTAGCCTTTCTTGTCCACTGCGCGGCCGACCGACAGAATAATTGTCGGGTCACGGGAATGGTGCCCGTCCCGTGGCGGACGCGGGCGATTAGGCGGTGGAAACCGCTGCAGATCCAAGCCGTGGTAATTCAACTTGATGATATCGTGGTTTTCCGCGATTTCATGAAGATGCGAGACGTTGGCTTGGGTGCATGTGGTTATCCAGGCGCACTCGGCGAGCTTTTGCCGTTTTTCCCACATCGGCGTAGTCCAGATGTCCTTCGCGTGGGCTGAACAACTCCAGGGTATACCCATCAGGGCACTCGCATAGCGCGCGACCGACGCCGGGGTATGTAAGAAGTGAGCGTGTAGATGCCGCACCTTCCCCATCAATTCACAGCCCAACACCATCGCCTGACCAAAACGCCGGATACGATTAGCCGACCTATCGCGGCGCAGATCTTCGAGCCACATGTTGCGAGTAGCCTTGTAGCTGGGTGAGTGCCGCGCGTGAGTCCAAGCACGAAGAACGCGCAGCGGTTCCTGATACAAATATTCGGGTAAATACAATACCGTTGCCTTGACCTCTTGATTTATCGGGTGGATTGCCGGATCGGTGGGGTGCCGCAGTGAGACGATCAAAATAGCCAATCCTTTTCGTTCCAAAGCGACGATTTCTTGAGCGATAAATGACTCGGACAACCGCGGATAGCCTTTTACGACAAAGGCCACCATATTTTTTGTTGCGCTAATTGAAGTCATAGTTGTGCCGTGAATCTTTCAAATCGCTTCACACACAGCTCTTTCAATACGCTGGGCATAAACGAGTAGTAACGCCCGACGGTTTGTAGGGGGCGGGATTCGAGGTCTCCACGTGACTGAAAGTTGATTACTGTCTGACGTGACAACTCAATGGCCATCTCGGTGCTGGCCGCCCGCAATTGAAACAGCCGCATTCCGGGAACGATCTCTAACTTCTTCATCGCCAGGATATCCCCCCGGTCCAGGTCTGTTGCCAAGCATTGCATTGCTACCGACAGGGCATCGAATTCGCGATGATAAATTGTCCACATGTGGGCATCGAGTCCTCGGTATTGCTCCGGGTCGCCGGTGTGAATATTAATTGCGCCCGATGGACACACATTGATCACAGATGTGCTGAGCTTGCGAGTGCCAAAAACAATCATGATATCCGGGCGGCTCGCGGTCATCGCACGCACTGCTTCCGGTTGGTTTAACGACGGAAAATACTCCGTGGCGGTGATGTCTGTGAACGATGGTGGCTTGCCGTTGAACCATGCGTGTTTCTCATAGTTCCTGCTATCTTCTTCAAATGGATGAAAGATCTCGAACGGTGGTGTCAACTCGCCGGTCTCGACGAATACGCGAGTCACAGGCATCGTGGAATTCAGGGCTTGAACAAAGTAACGCCGGCGTACCGATCCAGTTGTCAAAATTATCAATCGCATTCTTTAGCCAACATTATTTATTGAGTCAAGCAAGTGGCCCTTGTAAGCTACCCTAGTGGAGAAATTTTCACCAATAACTAACCGATAACCCCCGTTTTAGCCTTTCGGTGAGTGATCATGGAACCGTCTATCTATCGTTATGTTCTAAAACACACACTTAAGGATCAGATATTGCTGATCCTGATGACTGCGGTTTCTCTGCCTCTTGTTTATATCACTCTGGAAGTTCCCAAGCGCATTATAAACGAGGCCATCGGTGGCCAGGGCGCACCCTACTCAATGCTGGGTTATGACCTTGATCAAATCGGATATCTTCTGGTCCTGTGTTTTTTCTATCTGGGTTTGGTAATTCTAAACGGGGGCTTCAAGTACATTAATAATGTGTATCGGGGAGTGGTGGGAGAGCGGATGCTGCGCCGGTTCCGCTACGAACTTTACAGCCGCATATTACGTTTCCCGTTACCGCATTTCAAACGCACCTCCCAAGGTGAGCTCATTCCGATGATTGTCACCGAGACCGAGCCCCTGGGCGGCTTTATTGGCGAGGCATTTGCACTTCCGGCATTTCAGGGAGGGGTGTTACTCACATACCTGTCCTTTATTTTTGTTCAGGATGTATTTCTAGGGATTGCCTCGATCATGATGTATCCATTGCAGATGTATGTGATTCCAAAGCTGCAGCGTAAGGTAAACAATCTCAATAAGCAAAGAGTCAAAAAAGTTCGTACGTTCTCTGACCGCATTGGTGAAACCGTCTCCGGCATTACTGAGATCCATGCCCACAACACTTCTCGCTTTGCCCGCGCTATCGTGGGCAATATATTGGGCGGAGTTTTTGATATCCGGTACGACGTCTACCGCCGCAAATTCTTCATTAAGTTTCTGAATAACTTCCTCGATAAACTCACACCGTTTTTCTTTTATTCGGTAGGCGGCTATCTTGTCATCACCGGCGAGCTTTCCCTTGGTGCCCTGGTTGCCGCACTGGCGGCGTACAAGGATATCTCAGACCCCTGGAAGACGTTACTCAAATACTATCAAACCAAGGAAGACGTGCGGGTAAAATACTCACAGATCATCGAGCAATTTCAGCCCGAAAATATGCTGGCACCGGCATTGCTGGATGAGGAGCCCGAGCGCATCGAGCCCCTCAGCGGTAGTCTGGTTTCTACCAACTTGAGTTACTCCGAGGATGGAACCGTCAGACTCATCGATGGGGTAAGCTTCGGGCTGGATACCAATACCCACGTGATTACCGTGGGCCCTGGGAACAGCGGTAAGGACGAGCTCGCTATGCTGCTTGCCCGGTTGATTCAGCCTATCGGCGGGCGACTCGTCATCGATAATCACAACGTGGTCGAGTTGCCGGAGGCGGTGCTCGGTAGGCGAATGGCCTATGTTGGACAAAACGCTTATGTATTTGCCGGGACCATACGCGACAACCTGTTCTACGGTTTGAAACATCGTCCAATAACTGAGCGCGATTACGACGAAGAAGAACAAAAGTTGCGGGAGCATGAGCTCAAGGCGGCGCTGGCTGCAGACAACAGTCGCGATGATGTGCTTGCCGACTGGATCGATTATGAGGCGGCGGGTGTTGCCGATGCGGCGGAACTTGAACGAAAGGCGCTTGGGGTCGCAGAGTTGGTGGACATGGAGAACGATCTTTATCAACTGGGACTGCGGGGCAAGATAGCCCCGGACGCCTATCCCGAGCTGACCGCACGGATTCTTCTGGCGCGGGACAAACTACGGCGTCGTTTACAGGAACCGGCACTGGCGGATTTGGTGCAATCCTTTGACCGCGACTCGTATAACACCAACATATCCGTTGCCGAGAATCTATTGTTCGGATCGGCCTTGGACCCAGCGTTTATGCTCGAGAATTTAGCCACCAATATAGATGTTCGGCAAGTATTGGACGCGGTAAGCCTCACGGACGACATGGTTGAAATCGGTAAGCAGGTGGCGGTAACCATGATCGAGTTATTTGCCGATGTTGACCCGGATAGTGAACTGTTTGATAAATATAGTTTTATAAGCGCCGACGATTTACCAGGTTTCGCGCAACTGCTCGCGCGCGCCGAGGAACATGGTGCTGCGGGTTTGGATGAGGAAGAACGGGTACGCCTGCTTTCGCTGACTTTCAAACTCGTGCCGTCGCAGCATCGCCTGGGTCTGCTCGATGAGCAGCTGCAGTCCCGCCTCATCGATGCACGTCGTGCTCTGGCCGAGCGACTGGCGGCGATGGGAACTGCAGTAGCGGGATTCGATTCCGGACGATTTAATGCGGCGCTCTCACTCCAGGACAATATCCTATTTGGCAGACCGAATCCGGAGCAGGCGCGAGCCCAGACGCGGATCGGCGAGTTGATTGCCGAGACCGTCGAGGAACTAGATTTACATCAGGCGATCACCAAGGTTGGCCTCGATTATGAAGTCGGGATTGGCGGTTCTCGGCTTAACCTCGCGTCGCGCCAGAAACTGGCGATCGCGCGTTGTCTGCTCAAGAACCCGGATGTGTTCATTGTGAATCAGGCCACCAGCGCATTGGATCCGGGAGCAGAACTTCGGTTGGTGAAACAAATGATCGAGTACCGTAAGGGCCAATCTCTGATTTGGGTGTCTGACCGAGCGGAGTTAGCCCGATATTTTGATCGAGTGCTGGTGATGGACAGCGGAAAGATCCGTGAACAAGGCACGTTCGACGAACTTTCGAGCAAGGGCACCTTATTCCCACAGCTAGTAGGGGCTGTTTAGCGAGAGGCAACAGGTGTACGGAGACGATAGCCATCTTGTGCGCACCGATACCAGCCTGTTGGAGCGTATGATCGAGCGGCTCGTGACCCAGCGTGCGTGCCTTGACCGAGCGGTTCATCTCGTCGCGCAGTTAACGGGTCCGGTAGTCGAACTCGGCCTGGGTAAGGCTCGGACCTATGATCACCTTCGCCAGCTACTCCCGCACCGCCAGATCCTGGTATTCGACCGAGAGATTCATGCGCCCCAGGCCTATGTACCGGATCGTGCGGATCTGTATCTTGGTGATTTCCGGGACACCTTGCGCGAAACGAGCGAACGGTTGCACGCTAAGGTGGTGTTGTTACATGCGGATATTGGATCCACTAATCGTGAACGTGACCGGCAATTGGTAGACGAACTTGCACCGCTGATCGACGAACTAATGTGTGACCACGGTGTCGTCGTGACCGATCGCGAGATGCGGCGACCACATTGGGAGCGCTTGCCGCTGCCTGCATCGGCAGGCAATTGGACCTACTATATGTATCGAGTCAATAAACGGGATGGATAACCCGACACGCCATTACTTATATGGATCGGCTGCGTCCCGTAATCCATCGCCAAAGAAGTTAAATGCCAGAATCACGACAATGACGGGTAACACTGGGAGCATCAGCCAGGGATAGAGCGCGACGACGTTGATGTTCTGAGCCTCGTTGAGCAACACTCCCCAACTTGTAATCGGTGGTCGCAGTCCCAATCCCAGGAAGCTGAGCGCCGTCTCGCCGAGTATCATCGAGGGAATCGAGAGCGTCGCGGAGGCGATTAGATGACTCAAGAAACCGGGCAACAGATGTCGACCTATGATTCGTCGCGGGCGGGCGCCCATGAGTTGTGCTGCGGTACAGTAATCCTCTTCTCGCAAAGCCAATAATTTGGAACGAACCGCGCGCGCGAGACCGGTCCAGTCCAACAGTGCGAGGATCACGGTGATGCCGAAAAATATCAAAATAGGACTCCAGTTGACCGGCAAGATTGCGGACAACGCCATCCACAGCGGCAGTTCTGGAAACGAACGAATAATCTCGATCAGGCGTTGAATGACATTATCCACCCAGCCGCTGTAGTAACCGGCGAGCCCGCCGATGACGATTCCCAACGCAAAACTGATGATGATGCCCAACACACCGATTGTCAGTGAGATGCGCGCACCGTAGATTATGCGTGACAACATATCGCGCCCGAGGCGGTCGGTGCCGAGAAGAAACAAAGTGCCGTTTCGATCCGGGCAAACGAGATGAAAACGCGACTCGAATAAATTCCAGAACGGGTACGCGTCTGCGCGGCAGAAAAAACGTAATCTCTGCACACGCTGTTGGTCTTCGCTGTACTCACGTTTGAGATTGGTCATGTTCAGGCGATAGTCCAAGCCGTAAACAAAGGGTCCAATAAACTGGCCTTCATGAAACCAGTTTATAGTCTGCGGCGGGGCGTAGATGAAATCCGTGTGTCGTGTCTGCAGGTTGTAGGGGGCGACCACTTCAGCAAATAGCGCTGCGATGTAGAACACCAAAAGTACAATGCCCGAGAATACCGCGAGCCGATGGCGCTTGAGTTTCCACCACATAAGCTGCCACTGAGAGGCGAGATAGTAGCGTTCCTGTTCCGGTTTCAACGCCTCGATGGAATAAGGATCGAAGGGTGCTTGCGATACGAAGTGTCCAACACCGGATGCGTTCATATCGTTGGATGGCGGTGTCATCGGGTGACCCCCCCTTGAAGCCGTATGCGCGGATCCAACGCGGCGAGTGCGAGATCCGAAAGGAGTACGCCGATGACGGTAAGAGACGCGAGAAACATCAGAAACGACCCGGCAAGGTACATGTCTTGGCTCTGTAATGCGCTCAACATCATCGGCCCGGTAGTCGGCAGCGATAACACCACTGCTACCACCTCGGCGCCGGAGATTACACTTGGCAGGATACTGCCGATGTCTGAGATGAAGAAATTTAGCGCCATCCGTAATGGATATTTCGTTAGCAGTTTGAAATGCGACAATCCTTTAGCACGGCCGGTAACCACGTACTGTTTTTGTAGTTCATCGAGCAGATTGGCGCGCAAGCGGCGAATCATTCCCGCCGTACCCGAGGTGCCTATGACCACCACCGGTATCCACAAGTGTTCCAGCACCGACATGAGTTTGTCCCAACTCCACGGTTGATCGATATATTCCGGGTCCATTAATCCACCGATGGAGGTTCCGAAATACACGTTGGCCAGATAAAGCATTACCAGGGCAAGCAAAAAGTTGGGCGTGGCCAGACCGATGAAGCCGAGGAACGTCAACCCGTAATCGCCCCAACTATATTGGTGGGTGGCCGAATAGATACCGATCGGAAAGGCGATAATCCAAGTGAATACGATGGTGATGAATGACACCAGGACGGTAAGCACCAGGCGGTCTCCGACAACCTCTGATACCGGCAGATCATATTCAAAGGAGTATCCGAAATCCCCCTGGAACATGCCGGATAGCCAGTAAAAGTATTGTTCGTGTAACGGTTTGTCGAGTCCGTATTGCTGGCGTAAGAAGGCGATTTTTTCCGGATCAACGGATTCGCCCTGACTTTGCAATTCAGCGATATAACTTTCGAGGTAATCACCGGGCGGCAACTGAATAATGACAAAAACGATTAGACTGATGATCAACAATGTTGGGATCATCATTAACAATCGGTGTAGTATGTAGCGCAGCATAATTTTGTTTTTTGTTCGCGCTACTCCTGGGCGAACCAAAACGTGTCGGGCCGATAAATCCCAAAGTAAGACCCGGGCTCCCAGTTGTAGATTCCTTCCTCCGGTATGTTCCGCAGGCGATTGCTGATTACCACCGGTTGCGGTACCCCGCAGACGGTCCCGATGGTGAACTGCTGATCCGCATGTGTCTTGAGCATGGTGTGCCAGATACGTTTGCGTTCCTCGCGCGTTCCGGCGAATCGCCATTGCTCGTTGAGCCTTGCTAGTTGCTCGACACTAGCGATAGTTGGTGATTGGCCGGTCCGCCCCCGTGTTTCGACATATTGTCCCCATTTGGGCCACTGTAGTTGTTGCTGCGAGGTCGGCGCCAGTTCTGCCGGACTCATATCCGCGGTCGCTATGGCATTAGAAAGTCCCGCCCACACCGCCATGATCGAGTCACCGGAGAAAGTACGCTTGCGGAATACCTCTCGTTTGGAGGGCCGCGTGTAAAGCTTGATACCCGCCTGCAGCCAGCTGTCATGGATCAACTCGAGCACATCGGTTTCCTCGGTGCTCTCGCCGGCGGTTTGGACAATGATCTCCAGCGGGCGTCCAT
>CALZGZ010000358.1 GCA_945787105.1 uncultured Gammaproteobacteria bacterium | reverse complement strand
CTCGGGAACCAGATCCGCGGTGCGTAACCCATCATTCAACACCCGCTCCACGGCCGTTTCCACCAGCGTCGCCAGGCGCGCCTCGTGCAAGGAATACCGGAGCATCATGGCCACCGACAAAAGTGTCGCCACAGGATTGGCAATACCCTTGCCAGCGATGTCGGGCGCTGATCCATGTATGGGTTCGTACATGCCCTTGCCATCCGCGGCCAGTGAGGCAGACGGCAACATCCCGATGGAACCCGTTAACATTGCCGCCACATCTGAAAGTATATCGCCGAACATGTTGGTGGTCACGATTACATCGAACTGCTTGGGTCGGCACACCAGCTGCATTGCCGCGTTGTCTACATACAAATGGGATAACGCGACATCCGAATACTCGCTTCCAATCGACGTCGCAACCTCCCGCCATAGTTCCGTGGCCTCTAGAACATTTGCCTTGTCTACGGAGCACAAGCGCCGATTGCGCTTGCGTGCCACATCGAATGCCATGCGGACAATTCGTTCAATTTCCGATTCTCGATAAACTAGGGTATTGAATCCTTCCCGCTCCCCGGTATCGACGGTACGCACGCCTCGCGGTTGCCCAAAGTAGATCCCACCGGTCAGTTCGCGCACTATCATGATGTCGAGTCCGGACACCAGTTCCGTCTTCAGGCTGGATGCATCGGCCAACTGCGGATAAGTCACCGCCGGGCGCAGATTGGCAAACAACTTGAGTTCGGAACGCAGAGCCAGCAGCCCACGCTCCGGCCGCACCTCGTAGGGCAGTGCTTCCCACTTGGGACCGCCGACGGCGCCGAGTAACACCGCATCCGCAGCATGGGCGGCATCCAGCGTGGTGTCCGGTAACGGCACACCGTGTTGATCGTAGGCGCTGCCCCCAACCGATCCACTCTCGATACGCAGCGACAAACCGAAATCATTCCCCAGGCACTCTAGCAGTTTTATCGCCTCGGCAATGACCTCGGGTCCAATACCGTCACCCGGCAAACATAATATGGTCTTGGCCATGTTTCGGTTCCGCTAATAACGAATGTGCCGATGATCGTTCATCGAGGCCAGTGAAAAGAAGATACGTGTCCAGACCTAGGTGTCAAAACCTATAAACAACCAAGGCGCCTGTTTTTGACGCCGGGCTTCGTAGGCGCGAATGTCGTCGGCGTGCTGCAACGTCAACTCAATATCATCGAGTCCATTAAGTAGACGATTCTTGCGCGCTGGGTCGATCTCGAATGACATGATCTCGCCACTGGGAGTGGTGACGGTCTGAGCCTGAAGATCGATCTTGAACCGATACTGTGGCGTAGACTCGACCTGCGCAAACAAAGTATCCACGGCAGCGGACGGAAGAACCACCGGTAACAGCCCGTTTTTGAGGCAGTTATTATAGAAAATATCGGCGAAACTCGGCGCTATCAAGACACGATACCCGTAATCCAGAAACGCCCACGGCGCGTGTTCCCGGGATGATCCACAGCCGAAATTCTCTTTCGCCAACAGGATCTGTGCGTCGCGATAACGTTCCTGATTGAGTACGAAGTCAGGGTTGAGCCGCCGCTTCGTGTGATCCTGCCCCGGTTCGCCGGGATCCAGATAACGCCAATCGTCGAAAAGATTGGGACCGAAGCCGGTGCGCTTGATCGACTTGAGGTACTGTTTCGCGATGATCGCATCGGTGTCCACGTTGGACCGATTCAACGGCGCCACCAAGCCGGTAAATTCAGTAAATTTCTCCATGATCAAAAATCCCGTACGTCGACAAAGTGCCCGGTGACCGCGGCCGCTGCGGCCATCGCCGGTGACACCAGGTGAGTACGGCCACCGCGCCCCTGGCGGCCTTCGAAGTTACGATTGGACGTTGAAGCGCAGCGCTCACCCGGGGACAAACGATCGGCATTCATCGCCAAGCACATCGAGCACCCCGGCTCGCGCCACTCGAAGCCCGCATCCTTGAATATGCGATCAAGACCCTCCTGCTCGGCCTGCCGTTTTATCAATCCAGACCCGGGCACCACCATCGCCAACTTGATGTTATTGGCCACTTTGCGTCCGCCGACGACACGCGCTGCATCCCGTAAGTCCTCGATTCGGGCATTGGTACATGAACCAATAAACACCTTGTCCAGACGTATATCTTGTATCGCGGTACCTGGCTCCAAATCCATGTACTCCAATGCCCGCATCCGTCCTTCCCGCTTTGCCGGCTCGGTTTCGCTTGGATCCGGAACCCCGCCGCTGACCGGGACCACCATCTCCGGCGAGGTACCCCAGGTCACTTGCGGCTCAATGGTGCTGGCATCCCAGGGAATTTCCCGGTCGAACTCGGCGTCTGGGTCGCTATGCAGATCCTGCCAATCCTCGCAGGCACGTGCCCACATCTCGTGCCGCGGCGCGTAGGCGCGGCCTGACACATAGTCCAGAGTCTTATCGTCACACGCGACCATGCCGGCTCTCGCCCCTGCTTCGATGGTCATGTTGCACACGGTCATACGCCCTTCAACGGAGAGATCTTTAATTGCAGACCCGCAATATTCAATCGCGTAGCCGGTGCCGCCGGCGGTGCCGATGCGCCCGATGATCGTCAATATGATGTCCTTGGCAGTGACGCCGGGAGTCAACTTCCCGTCGATGACGATGCGCATGTTGCCGGATTTTTTCTGCGTCAAGCATTGTGTCGCTAACACATGCTCAACCTCCGAGGTTCCGATTCCGAACGCGAGGGTCGCGAGCGCACCATGGGTAGACGTGTGCGAATCGCCGCAAACGACAGTCATCCCCGGCAAGGTTGCGCCTTGCTCCGGTCCAATGATGTGAACGATTCCCTGGCGCACATCGCTGATTTCGAACTTCAAAATCCCGAATTCCCGCGTATTTTTATCCAGCGTGTCTACTTGCAGTTTCGACACCGGATCGGCAATAGGCTCATCACGACGCGTCGTTGGTATGTTGTGATCCGGAACCGCAAGATTGGCATTGGGGCGCCATGGACTGCGGCCCACCAACCGCAGGCCCTCAAAGGCCTGAGGTGACGTCACTTCATGTACTAAATGACAATCGACATACAGCAAACAGGTGCCGTCATCGTCTTGACGAACGACATGCGCATCCCATAGCTTGTCATACAAGGTCTTTCCGGCCATAGTGGTAGCATCTAATTCATTGATAAAGTCTGTACTGCTAAGAAAGCCAACTTAAGATGTTACCACGAGTATTTCGTGTTTTTGTAAGACAATGCAAGACAGCAATACTGCGCGCCACGACCCGCCGGTGACGTTCCGAAACTTAATCCGCCATCTGGCGGATGCTATCGGCCGCCACCATATACCGGTTCGAACCCGGGCGACGGACATTCACGAGTTCATTGGGCCCGACTCGATCCATCATGAGTTGGTGAATGACCTG
>CALZGZ010000357.1 GCA_945787105.1 uncultured Gammaproteobacteria bacterium | reverse complement strand
TCGCCGACACAGCTTAGCGATGCCCGGCCGGCACGAGGATCGGCTATCTACGCTAATCGGTGTCGGATATATTCACTTCTTGGTGTAGGTATTTTTGGTAGGCGTGTCAACGAGGCAAACCTTCATGTCTTTTCTCATTCGCTACACCCCCTCACGCCTTGAGTCGACATTTTCTTACACGCTTTGTAAACATTCTCCGCTACGTCGTCGGCGCCGCCTACGGCATACTTTCCTCACACAATATTGCACTATCTGCCGTTCCACGCACTACCTACGAAGGAAGGATACCTGGGGTTCCGCAACCCTGTCTGCTACACGCCCAGCGCTTCGTCCTTGCCTGTTTGTCGCCGAGGTCCGAGACTTAGTGGCCAACCCGTAATATCGTTGGGAGATCCGACGCGAGATCTCAGATACGCTCGATCCGAAGCCGAAAGTGTAGCTGAAGCTTTCAATGGTGAATCCCTGCTGGCGCTCAAGGCAACAAAGCAACACCTCTTCGATGAGCTTGAAAAACACCAGGCCCTCGACATTTTGCACTTAGCCTGTCACGGTCAAGCAGGTGCGGATGACGCCTCTCAGGCCGGAGTACTTCTAGCTCCCGATCGTGCAAATCGAAAATTCGATCCGGAAATGCTGACTGCTGGTGAAATTGTGCGTCACAAGTTGCATGCGGCGCTGGTGACTATTAGCGCGTGCGATGCCGGTTTTGGAAAGGTTGAGCCTTCGGATGAGGTGCTCGGTCTGACTCGCTCACTCTTGTATGCCGGTGCATCGTCAGTGCTGTTGTCATACTGGCCGCTCGATGACTTCTCCACTTATCTGATAATTGAGCGCAGCTACGAAGAACTACGTCGAATGATCGCAGAAGGAGCCGGGAACAAGGCCGAGGCTGTGCGTGTTGGCCAACGCTTTGTTCATGACTTAACGATAAAGGACGTAGTCACACGTTGCGATGTCAGCGCAGAGCATTGTGCAGCTCGATCCGATATTCGTGGTCAGTTGGAATATCTTTATGAAGCTGCGGAATGGGTTACGGAGGCCGGCGATCTCCGCGACGCATTGCAGCGCTTCAGTAACATGCAAAAATTGATCGATACCTCGCCGACTGCGTTTGCAGGGTTGACCGATTCTATTCAGGATGAAATTGAACAATGCGAATTAGGGATTTTGCTGGGGCGCGACCAGATCGATTACAGCGCAAAACCATTCAGCGGAGAAAAACATTGGGCTGGCTTTTTTCTTCACGGAGACTGGAGACTCTAATCTCCGGATTTGCATGATGTGCTCGAAATCAATTAGGAGGTGTTATGGCTGATAAGAACCGAATTTTAGAAGCAATGGCCTTGACTGATGCAGGAACCCAGCTTATGGAGGTTGGGAACTTTACTGAAGCGGCCGAAAAATTTATCGCCGCTGTCCAAATCAATGAGGCTGAGTGGATGGCCTGGCACAATCTTGGCCAGTGTCTTATTAAGCTTGAGGATATCGAAAATGCGATAGTCGCCTTTCGAAATACCACCAGCATCAATCCCGGATTTGCGATCGGTTGGAACAATCTGGGCAGCTTGCTGGGTATGCTTAATGATTGGGAAGGAGCTGCCGAGGCATTCGATGCAGGTATCGAAGCAGATCCGAATTATGCCAAGAATCATTTCGGACGGGGTAACGCATACCTTATGGCCGGCGACAACATCCAGGCTCGGGCATGTTTCCAGCGTGCACTCGCCGTCGATCCGAACTACACTCTCGCGAAAAACGCGCTTGCGCAACTATAAGCTTTAACTTAACCCATATCGTTCATAGCACAATCAAATCGTAGCTTAAATATCGAATACTCGTTGTTGTCCCTCCTGAAAATCCAATCGTCTTGATTTCCGTGACTAATTTCGTCGTTGGATATGAGGATGGCTGTGGATCGGCGTGCAAAAATGACCCCCTTAGAGGGGTGACCGGCGTCGAAAATTGACCCCCATTGTGGTATTTCCATATAGGTTGTCTGGATTAAGCCAAGGCAAGCTGGTCGTTCGAGACACCTGTCCACAATTGACAGGTGTCCACGGTACGTGGATAATACCCAAAAATGGACGTCACTACAGAAAACCAATTGCTCGACACCGTCCTGGCCCAACTGGCGAAATTCGGCCTAACGGCCACTGTTGAGCAGCGAGACATCGACATCGTTGACCGCCGCGTCGATGCGTACGTGCGCATTGGTCGCGACCGCAAGACTCGTGTCTATGCCGTGGAGGTCAAAAAGGGCCTGCGTCCGGCAACCCTGGGCGCCGTGCTTCATCAAATCGAACACGTCGGAAAGCCGCCGCTAATCGTTACCGACTATGTAACGCCACCGTTGGCCGAAAAGCTCAAGGCCCGAAACATCGCCTTTCTGGACGCGGCCGGCAACGCCTTCCTTGATCAGCCGCCCGTCTACATATGGATCAAGGGCGAGCGGCCACTGGAAATGCCGGGAACCGACAAAGCGAAAGGCCGCGCCTTTCAAGCGAGCGGCCTCAAGGTCCTGTTTGCACTGCTGTGCAATCCCGGTTGGGTCGCCGAACCGTACCGCGAGATCGCGCGCCTGGCAGGCGTGGCCCACGGCACGGTCGGCTGGGTAATGGCCGACCTTCCGGATCTCGGCTTCGTTGCGGAAATCGACGGCGAGCGGAGGCTGCTGAAACCCGAGTTGCTGTTGAAGCGCTGGGCAGAAGCCTATGCGCGAACACTGCGCCCCAAGCTCATCATCGGACGCTTCCGCACCGATCAGGCACAGTGGTGGGCTAAAGCGAAGTCAGCGAAATACGAGATGGCCTTTGGTGGCGAGGTCGCGGCAGAGCGCCTGACCGGGACGCTGCGACCGGAGACCGTTACGCTTTATGGAGAAAAAGCCGATCCACGCTTGTTGATTGACTACAAGCTGCAAAAGGACCCGGACGGCCCCGTCGAGATTCTCGAGCGCTTCTGGGCCTTCCCGACAGAAAACAAGGATCTGACGCCCGGCCCCCTTATCTATGCCGACCTGCTGAACATCGGCGACGCGCGCTGCCTCGAAGCCGCCGACCTCATCTATGGAAAGATAATCGATGGATTTAAGCGATAAAACGGAACTGCGCTGGCTTTCGGCGGTACTGGCCGATGTCGGAAACGCTGCGCCCGGGGCCGATTTCCTGATCGTGGGCGCGATGGCACGGGACCTGTTGCTTCATTATGGCCAGGCTGTGCCGATCACTCGCGCGACCACGGACATCGACCTGGGCGTTGCCGTCGGGAGTTGGGACGAATTTCGCAAGTTGCGCGATGCCTGCCTTGAATCCTGCCACTTCACCTCCGGTCGCCCCGGCAATCACCGGCTGGTCCATCGTAGCGGCGTGCCGCTCGATCTTATCCCGTTCGGCGGTGTGGAACGCGAGGATGGAACAGTAAAGTGGCCCGAAGACAACGCGGTGATGGGCGTATTGGGATACAGAGAAGCGCGTGCGACGGCGACGCAAATACTGTTGCCGGATAAAATGTCTGTTGCAACGGTCTGCCTGCCGATGCTCGCGATTCTGAAGCTCATGGCTTGGTCAGAGCGACACAGCTACACACCGCGAAAAGACGCCAGCGATCTGTTTCTTGTGCTAGAACATTACCTGAACGACGAGAACACGGCGCGACTGTATGAAGTCGGTGCACACTTGCTCGATCGAGTCGACTTCGATTACGAAGTAGCCGGGGCCTGGCTGGCAGGTTACGATGCCCTTCAATGTGTTATCAACCACAGTAAACAGCCACGACGTGTACTCGATGCGGTTGAAAACGTTCTTTTGACCGAAGCGGATGCGAATGGCAATTTGCGTCTCGTTGGAGAGATTGGCGCCAGGGCGCCAACCGCATTAAAGCTGCTCGGCGGATTTCGAGACGGCATAATCGGCGAATCAACTCGAGACAAGAAAATCTGATGGCGAAAGAAAAAGACAAGTCTCTCGAATCCTGGATCTGGGATGCCGCCTGAAGGATAGGCAGCATTAACCATACATTCACCTGAAATCGAGTGTATCCCAAGTAGCGCCGGGCGGTAAAATCGCGATAGACGCGTCGCAAAAACGTCGGTGAGTTCGAAATCAGGGCAGGTTTTCGGCGTAAATCCGGCTATTCACACGCTCGTCAAAGCCTCTGGGCGAGCCTGACCCATAGGCCGCTCTCGGCGTCACGTTTGTGAACCGATCTAGACGGTGTTCTTAATAGATGTCGGCTTCCCAGAATGGGTCGTAGCGCGCCGGCAATCGCGGCGGCGGGAAAAATGACTTTCTTGTTTTCGAAGTTGGCCCCAGTGTCGATCTCACCTTGCAGTGGGCGACTTATCGCGATGCCTCTGATCAATGCAGTCTGTCTCGTATCTGGGGTGGTATTCATCCACCTGCCGATGATATTCCCGGGCGTATTATTGGTGAGAAGATTGGTATCGCCGCCTTTAATCTTGCCGAGCAGTATTTTAGTGGTAATTAATAATTAAAATGTCCCAAAACTAATTCGTCATTCAGGGCGAAACGTCGCTTACAAGTCCATGGATGGATGAGGTAGATCCTGTTAAGAACATTTGATCGTGCCCTGCTGATAATCACCATAAATAGGTAAGTACGCTAACCTATAAAATCTACAGGCAGCGACCGTTCATCGTAATAGAGTTTTTAGCTTTTCATCAAAGTTAAGAGAAGAATGTTACGGCACCCCCCATATAATCTTGTGAATCAAGCTTCAATATTCTATGGCTGCTTGTACTTAAGCTGTGCTTAATAAGGATGATTGTGATCTTCTGCAGACGACCCTAAGTCGTCATTGCTTCTTCGTATGGGTAACAACAAGTGCTAGCTAGATCCGGCCAATTCGTTCTCCCAAGCAATACGCAAGAGTCGACAAAGCAGGCATCTGCGAATTTCCGCGTCGCGAATTTAGCCGAACATCTCCCGATTTATTCCACACTGTCGATTCCTGGATGTGATAATTATTCAGACTGGCTATTTCGATCGCCTTGCTCTATATCTATTTGCAATCATCGGTGTCCGGCCCGTATAGGGAAAAGTTACCCAGAATAAAGCATCAGAGGAGCACAGAAAGGCGCTAGGCGATGAACTCGGAGTATCCAAAAATATCCGCCACCATCAGCCAAGCT
>CALZGZ010000356.1 GCA_945787105.1 uncultured Gammaproteobacteria bacterium | reverse complement strand
TGCCGGAATGCTTCGGAAATAAAACGGCGACATTCATGATCATGGGGGATATTTGTACGCGCCGCTGCCGTTTTTGCGATGTGGCGACCGGACGACCGCAGCCGCTCGACGCCAACGAACCCGGGCAGCTTGCCAACGCGGTGAACGCTTTGCAGCTGCGTTACGTGGTGATCACATCCGTCGACCGCGATGATTTGAACGATGGTGGCGCCGCACATTTCGCTGCGTGTATCAAACAAGTACGGGCGTTGAGTCCGGGCACCAAAGTAGAGATTTTGGTTCCCGATTTTCGCAGACGTCAACACAAGGCTCTTGAAATTCTAACCGCCGAGCCACCGGATGTGTTCAACCACATTCTGGAAACCGTGCCGCGTTTGTACCGGCGCGCACGGCCCAGCGCCAACTACAAAGAATCGCTGTTGCTGTTGCAGCGTTTCAAGACGTTGAATCCCAGCGTTCTGACCAAATCGGGCGTGATGCTGGGACTGGGCGAGACAGACGATGAAGTGCGAGAGGTGTTGGGTGACCTGCGCGAATCTTATTGCAGCATGTTGACCTTGGGGCAGTATCTGCAGCCAAGCCGGGGTCACCTGGCGGTTGATCGATATGTAAGCCCCTATGAGTTCGACGATTGGCGTGACTACGCCTTGGGGTTGGGGTTTTCTCATGTCGCCAGTGGACCGCTGGTGAGGTCTTCCTACCACGCGGATGCCCAGGCCGCAGGAATTCTATCAGCCGGCGGCTGAGATGTGAGTCGGGTTTGGTGTATCCAAGGGCGAGGACAATACAAAGCAGATTCTGACGGTAAATGAAACTAGCGGGTAACAGATGAAGATTCTCGTTTGCGTAAAGCGTGTCGTGGATTACAACGTAAAGGCGCGGCCGAAGGCCGACGGGTCGGGCGTGGAAACGGCGAATGTCAAGATGTCGATGAATCCGTTCGACGAGATCGCCGTGGAAGAGTCGGTGCGGCTCAAAGAGGCGGGCACCGCCGACGAGATCGTCGCCGTTTCCATGGGCGTAGCGCAATGCCAGGAAACACTGCGCACGGCGCTGGCCATGGGCGTAGACCGGGGCATTCTAATTGAAACCGACGCCGAGTTGCAGCCGTTGGCGGTCGCCAAGCTGATCAAGGCGGTGATTGAGAAAGAAAAGCCGCAGTTGGTGTTGTTGGGTAAACAGGCGATTGATGACGATGCCAATCAGACCGGGCAGATGTTCGCGGCGTTCCTCGGGTGGTCGCAGGGTACTTTTGCCTCGAAGCTCACGGTCGCCGGTGAATCGGTTGAGGTCGCCCGTGAGGTGGACGCGGGAACAGAGATCCTTTCCTTGCAGTTACCCGCAGTCATCACCACCGATCTACGTTTGAATGAGCCCCGTTATGTGAAGCTGCCGAATATCATGAAGGCTAAAAAGAAACCATTGGATAAGCTAACACCAGAAGAGCTGGGAGTGGATGTTTCACCGCGGCTGACGGTGCTCAAAGTAACCGAACCGGCGCAGCGAGAGGCGGGCATCAAGGTCGCGAATGCGGCGGAATTGGTGGGCAAACTGAAAAACGAGGCGCAGGTGATCTGAAATGAGTGCACTGGTGGTAGCAGAACATTTAGACAATAAACTGAATCCGGCGACGCTGGCCGCCATCACCGCCGCGCAAGCCCTGGGCACGGGCGTGGATGTTCTGGTGGCCGGGTTAGACTGCGGCGCCGTGGCCGAGGCAGTCGCCGTGGTAGATGGCGTCAACAAGGTGTTGCGGGCGGAGTCGGAGGCCTATGCGCATCCATTGGCCGAAGACATTGCCCCGCTGATCGTCCAACTCGCCCCGAGTTACTCCCACGTGCTGGCGCCGGCGACAACCACTGGAAAAAACATCATGCCGCGGGTCGCGGCGCTGCTGGATGTGGCGCAGATCTCGGACATTATCGGTGTGGAATCGCCGGACACATTTTTACGCCCGATATATGCCGGTAATGTGATCGCGACGGTGCGTTCGTCCGACCCGATCAAGGTGATTACGGTGCGGGGTACGGCGTTCGCCGCCGCGTCGTCGCACGGGGGCTCGGCGGATGTCGAGACTGTGGACACAACCGAATCGACCGGTCTGTCGTCGTTTGTCCGTGCGGATTTCACCGCCTCCGACCGGCCGGAACTGACTTCGGCGGAGATCGTAGTGTCCGGTGGCCGCGGTATGGGTAACACTGATAATTTCAAATTGCTGGAAGAGATCGCCGACAAATTGGGTGCGGCAATCGGTGCGTCGCGGGCAGCGGTGGACGCGGGCTTTGTCCCGAACGACTATCAGGTGGGTCAGACCGGAAAGGTCGTGGCGCCAAAGCTATACATCGCGGTTGGAATCTCAGGTGCGATTCAGCACCTTGCCGGCATGAAAGACAGCCAGATCATTGTGGCGATCAATAAAGACGAAGAGGCGCCGATTTTTCAAGTGGCGGACTATGGCATCGTCGGTGATTTGTTTGAAGTGTTGCCGCAACTGTCTGCCGAACTCGACAAACTGAAAAGTTAACCAACAAAAAGAGATGGAATAGCACGATGACCACTTATATTGCCCCAACTCTCGAGATGCGATTCGTGCTCAATGAACTGGCCGGGCTGGATACAGTCAACACGCTGCCTGGCTATGAGGAGGCAACGCCGGATTTGGTCGACGCGGTGCTCGAAGAAGCCGCGCGATTGGCCAGCGAGGTGTTAGCGCCACTCAATAAGACCGGTGACGCCGAAGGCTCGAAGTTAATCGACAGCAAAGTGGTGGCTCCCGAAGGGTTCGCGGATGCCTATCGCGAGTTCGTAGAGGGGGGTTGGGCGGGCCTCAGTATGAATCCCGAATTCGATGGACAAGGACTGCCGGGACTCGTGAGCACCGCGGTGGACGAGATGTGGAACGCCGCCAATTTGTCGTTTTCTTTGTGTCCTCTATTGACCACCGGCGCGGTCGAGGCGCTCGCAACGCACGCCGATGACGACTTGAAGCAGACCTATCTCGCGAAGATGGTGACCGGTGAGTGGACCGGCACCATGAATCTGACCGAGTCCCAAGCCGGTTCGGATCTGGCCGCGGTGCGCACCAAGGCGGTGCCCGACGGGGATCACTACCGCATCACCGGCCAGAAAATCTTTATCACCTGGGGTGACCACGAGTTGACGGAAAACATTGTCCATCTGGTGTTGGCCCGGCTGCCCGATGCACCGGCGGGAGTAAAGGGAATCTCGTTGTTTTTGGTGCCAAAATATCTCGTCAACGAAGACGGCAGCCTCGGCGAGCACAACGACGTCCACGCCGTGTCGCTCGAGCACAAACTGGGTGTGCATGCGAGTCCCACCTGCGTGATGAGTTTCGGCGACCGCGGTGGCGCCGTGGGCTACCTCATTGGCGAACCCAACAAAGGCCTGGCTTGTATGTTCACGATGATGAACCACGCACGCCTGGGAGTCGGCATGCAGGGTGTTGCGATTGCCGAACGGTCATTGCAAGCGGCGGTCGCCTATGCGCGGGACCGGGTGCAAGGGAGCGTCCCCGGCAAACAGGGGCGCGTCACCATCATCCATCATCCGGATGTGCGGCGCATGCTGATGCTGATGAGAGCGCAGACCGAGGCCATGCGTGCGGTGGCTTATTTGACTGCGGCAGCGCTGGATCACTCCCACCATGCGCCCGACGCCGATGAGAGGGCGGGCTTCCTGACACGGGTCGATCTGCTTACACCGGTGGTAAAGGCATGGAGTACGGAGGTCGCCCAGGAAGTCACAACACTGGGGGTCCAGGTCCACGGGGGCATGGGATATGTCGAGGAGACGGGGTGTGCGCAGTACTTCCGTGATGGTCGGATCATTACGATCTACGAGGGCACGACGGGCATACAGGCGAATGATCTCGTTGGCCGCAAGATCATCCGCGACGGCGGGCAGGGGATGCGCGGTTTATTGGCCGACATCGAGGCATTCGAGTCGCAACTGGATGCGGCCGGTGAGGTGTGTGTGGCAATCAAAGCGGCGCTTATCGAGGGACGGGTGGCGCTGGCACGCGGTAGCGACTGGTTGTTGCAAACCTATGCCAATGACATGTATGCGCCGGGTGCGGTGGCGGTGAACTTGTTGATGTTGATGGGGACGGTCGTCGGCGGCTGGCAGATGGGCCGCGCCGCGTTGGTTGCCCACGACAAGTTACAGCGTAACGAGGGCGACGCAACGTTCTACCAGAGCAAGCTTACGACGGCGCGGTTTTACGCTGAGCACGTGATGCCGCGGGCGGCGGCATATTTGGCTGCGGTGTTGGCGGGAAGCGAGTCGATCATGGCGCTCGATGACGAGTACTTTTGACTCATACACGTGCATGTGCTTGATACACCACGGTGTCGTTTGGTATTAACACCATTTCAACATTTGCAACTCCACGATGAAATAATTGAGGTGGCCAATGCAGCGTGAGAGCATGGAATACGATGTGGTGATCGTGGGTGGTGGCCCTGCCGGGTTGTCCGCGGCAATCCGCCTTCGCCAACTCGCCGTGGAGAACGACACCGAGTTGTCGGTGTGTGTACTGGAGAAGGGCTCCGAGATCGGCGCGCACATCCTCTCCGGTGCGGTGCTCGAGCCACGCGCCCTGGACGAGCTGATTCCCGACTGGCGGGAGAAGGGTGCGCCGCTCAACACCCCGGTCGCACGCGACGAGGTTTATTTATTCCGCGGACCGGAAAAAAGTATCCGCATACCCAAGGCCGCGGTGCCAAAGCCGATGCACAATGGCGGCAACTACGTTGTGAGTCTGGGCAACGTCTGCCGTTGGCTGGCGGAACAGGCCGAGGCGCTCGAAGTCGAGATCTTTCCAGGTTTTCCGGGGGCGGAAGTGTTGTACACCGACAACGGCGCCGTCAACGGGGTGGTGACCGGCGACATGGGACGCCGGGCCGATGGCGGTGAGAAAGACAGCTACGAGCCGGGCATGGAGCTGCGCGGCAAGTACACCTTGTTTGCAGAGGGTTGCCGGGGGCATCTCGGCAAGCAATTGATTGAACGGTTTGCTTTGGATGCCCAAGCTACGCCCCAGCATTACGGCCTCGGGATCAAGGAGCTGTGGGATATCGATGCGGATAAACATACACCCGGCTTGGTGATCCACGGTGCGGGATGGCCGTTAACGGAGAGCGGCAGCTCGGGGGGGTTCTTTCTGTATCACCTGGAGAACCAGCAGGTGAGCGTCGGGTTGATTGTGGATCTGAGTTACACCAACCCCCATGTGAGTCCGTTCGACGAGTTCCAGCGCTTCAAACACCACCCGGTGATCAAACGGCATCTTGCCGGCGGACGGCGCGTCGCCTACGGTGCGCGGGCGATCACCAAAGGCGGATTCTATGCGTTACCGAAGATGATAGTGCCTGGGGCATTGCTGATTGGCTGTGATGCGGGCACGTTGAATTTCTCCAAGATCAAAGGGACCCACACGGCGATGAAATCCGGCATGCTCGCTGCGGAGGTGGTGTTCGAATCATTGCGCAGCGGTGATTCGGGTGGGCGTGAACTGACCGGATATGCACAACGGTTTCAGAGTTCGTGGCTACACGAGGAATTGCATCGCAGCCGCAATTTCGGTCCGGCTTTACACAAATGGGGTCCGTACCTGGGCGGGGCCTTCAACTATCTGGATCAAAATTGGTTTGCCGGCAAATTGCCGGTCACTGTGAAAGACAACACCAAGGACCATGAGCAACTCAAGCCCGCCAACGTATCTAAGGTGATCGACTATCCCAAACCAGACGGCGAGATCAGTTTCGACAAACTGTCATCGGTATTTTTGTCGAGCACCAATCACGAGGAAGATCAGCCGTGTCATCTGGTGCTCAAAGACGAACGCGTCCCCATCGACAAGAATTTGCAGGATTATGATGCCCCGGAGCAGCGTTATTGCCCGGCCGGGGTGTACGAGATCGTCGCAGACGAGCAAGGTGACCCGTGCCTGCAGATCAACGCGCAGAACTGTGTGCACTGCAAGACCTGCGACATCAAGGATCCGACGCAGAATATTACCTGGGTGGCACCGGAGGGCGGCGGTGGGCCGAACTATCCGAATATGTAGCGATTAAGGGTGTCGTAGGAGACCCTAATCGGAAACACCACATGGGTAAATTCCATCCTCTTTATCTGCACTTCTTGGAACTGCCATGGAGTATGCGCACCCTGTTTACGGCCACCTTGCTGGTGATGGCGACCTGATATCTATTTGCGCTGCTGCATCTGTATGGATCGCACGCAGGACGCGACGGTGAGCCGGGGCTGTCAATCAAAGACGTCGTCATCGCCTACAGCGGCAGCAAGGAATCCACGCGTCTGGAATCCGCATTGCGGGGCCCCATGGCCAGCATGCTTCCGGCCAGCGAAGCCAACAAGATCTTTGGCTGGATTCATGGAGGCCTTGATAAGGCGGTGTTCGCAAAGGATATCGACTCGATCATGGAAAAACGCTGTCTGGCTTGTCACGACGGCAGCAACCCGCACATTCCACACCTGGGGGGTACGACAACGTCCTGGAGACCGCGCAACTGGATGAAGGGGTCGATATATTTACCTTGGTGAGGGTGTCGCACATCCATTTGTTTGGCCTTACCTTCATCTTCTTCATCACCAGCTTGATCTTCAGTCATGCCTATGTACGCCCGGTGTGGTTGAAGTCTCTCATTGTGGCATTTCCGTTCGTTACCATCTTAATGGATATTTTTTCCTGGTATCTGACCAAAATCTTCGAGCCCTTCGCCTACGTGATCGTAATCAGCGGTGGACTGATGGGCGGTTGCTTCGCGTTTATGTGGGTGGTGTCCATGTACCAGATGTGGCTGTTCAAAGTATCCGAACGCTTTGCGGCGCGCTCCGCGTCGAGAAGGACCATCGGGTAGCCACGCGTGCACCGAATCTGCGACGGGTCCATGGCGCGATTCATGGAATAAAGCGGCAAGGGATTACCCCGGTGGCCGGACGATTCGTGTCTAAAAACGGTAGACCACTTTGGGGTTGTGGATATCGCGACCTGGGTCGGGAAACGCCGTAAACAGATAATTCAAGAATCCAAGCGCGAGGTCGCAGCCCACGCTACTCATTTGCGAAGATATCGCCGAACGTGTCCATTTCCTCCAGGGCCCTGCCACAGCCGCGTGCGACGCAAGTCAGTGGATCGTCGGCGATGATCACCGGCAAGCCGGTATCCTCGGTCAAACGACGGTCCAAGTCCCGCATCAACGCGCCGCCCCCGGCCACCACCATGCCTTTGTCGGCGATATCGGCGCTAAGCTCGGGAGGCGTCTGTTCCAGCGCTTGCTTGATCGCCTGAACAATAGCGTCCAGTGAATCGCTGATGGCTTCATAGATCTCCGCACTGCTCAGGGTGATGGCCTGCGACATACCCTCCGCGATATTCCGGCCTTTGATCTCAATCTCCCGGATGTCCGATTTTACCCATCCCGAAGCGATCGCCTTTTTTACCCGTTCGGCAGTGGCCTCTCCGATCAACACGCCGTGTTGCCGGCGTGCATAATTGATAATGGCTTCGTCGAACGTGTCTCCCGCCACGCGCAGCGCAGTGCTATAAACCATCCCGCCGAGCGACAAAATGCCAACCTCGGTAGTGCCACCGCCGATATCGACCACCATAGACCCGGTCGGTTCTGACACCGGTAAATTGGCACCGATGGCGACCGCCATGGGTTCTTCGATCAAAAACACTTCTCGCGCTCCGGCGCCGGCCGCTGATTCGCGGATCGCACGCCGCTCGACCTGAGTGGAGCCGCAAGGCACGGAAATAATGATGCGCGGATTGGGACGCAGAAAACGATTTTCCTGGACCTTGCGAATAAACTGCTTGAGCATGACTTCGGTGATCGTGAAATCGGCGATAACACCATCTTTCATCGGCCGAATCGCCTGAATATTGCCTGGCGTCCGGCCCAACATTCGCTTGGCCTCCTGTCCCACCGCGAGCAAGGTCTTGTTGCCAAGCCCCCCGCCGCGGGCATAGCGGATCGCCACCACCGACGGTTCGTTGAGGATAATTCCCTTGTCACGCACATAGATCAAGGTGTTCGCGGTACCGAGATCGATAGCAAGATCGCTGGAGAATAGCCCTAGGAGACGCTTCAGCATTTCAGAAATTCAATTAACTCTGATGTCTTTCATTGTGACAAAGTCATAAGCTCCAATTTCAATCCACACGAATCCGCGTAGCGCTACATTTCTAAGGTTACACAACACTATCGTCCTGCAACCCGTGCACCGCGCGCCCATCCAGATCGGCGGCACCGGCAAGGCTAGAATACAGCAAGAGTGTGGCAACGATCAGAGTCTTTATCTACTCGCGAGAGTGTAAGATTGGTGGCATATGATCCGCCAGCATTGGCAACTTAACGAAAACACGTTGGGAAAGTCACCAATAAATGGTGTCGTCGACAACACAGTTACCTGTAAAGATCCCACTTACAAGTACAAAAACGCAAGGTATATGGGCTATTCCGTGCTCTGGAGAGTGTATTTTGCTTAGGTTGACAATGCCAGTTCCGGGCTGTTGGAGACGTTTTGGCGGTGACGCCAAACGATCTCATCTGCTAACCTCTACGACCGAAGACGGGTTTTCGGCGCCACGCTCCGGCGCAAGTCATTGGCAAGCCAGGAGAAACAGACATGGGTGATATGGGAAAAAAAGATAAAGGCAAGAGAGAACAACGGAAAAAGGCCCAGCTAAATCCAAAAGAAAAACGAAAACTGAAAAAAGAAAAGAAGAATAAAGGGATGTCCAGTAGTGTCCGGTGAGTTTAGATCAAGCAAGGAAGCTATGTGCCAGTAACTAGAAGCGCGTACTTGGCCTCTACACGCCAGACACCAACGCTGTGTTCCCTAAATTCCAAGGCGCTGGTCTGCTCATATGGTCAACCTCATCAGTGTTCATATTCGCGGCGCTACGGTAGGCGCGCTAGGAAGGTTAATCTATGCAGCAAGTTTAGAGTTTTTATATGCACAGTTCAGCATTGTCAGAACGTGACAGACAGGGACACGAATAGACTGCAGCGAGTTACAGTTTAGTCGCACGGCCATAGACCATGCCGTATTGGCCGGTCCGTTCTGCTGCCACCAACTCGCGCATTTAGGCGCGGACGTCATCAAGCTCGAAATGCCGGGCGCCGGCGACCTGGCGCGTCAGCTCGGGGCGCAGCAAGAGTTGAACCGGCGTCACATGGGTGTCTCCTTTCTGGCCCAAAATGCGGGCAAAAAATCCATCACGCTCAACCTCAAAAGATCCGCTGGCAAGGCACTATTACGGCGTCTCGTGCGACGTGCGGATGTGCTGGTGGAGAACTTCCGGCCGGGAGTCATGGATCGTCTGGACGTGGGCTACGACAATCTCAAACAGCACAACCCGGGTCTTGTGTATTGCGCTATCTCGGGTTTTGGTCAGGATGGACCGTTGCGCGACTTGCCTGCCTACGACCAGATCGTACAGGGCATGTCTGGAGTCATGAGTATTACCGGCGATACGGATACGGCACCCTATCGAGTCGGATATCCGGTCGCCGACACCATTGGCGGCATCACCGCGGCGTTCGCCATTGCCGCGACCGCGTAGCCGAAGAATTTCAAAACCCTGCGCATGACGTTCCTTTTTACCTCACTGGCGCGTCTAGCGCGAGCCAATCCACCGGTGTGGTCCACAAAAAGCCACGGCACTCACACTGCTACGCAGTATTGTGTTGTCTGCTATTTTTCACGACAGAATTAGGAATTCAAGAACCACTCGCCGGAAAGAACGAGGAGGAGTTTATCGCGTAGCCGGATCTGCTCATGGATCGTGTCGCAGATAGTAAATAAAAGTGTCTGGTAAGCCGCAGCCCTGCAGGAACTTCAATGGAAGCGTTGGATTTTGCTTCAGGGTGCGATGGTCAAGAGCACAGGGGCCGACATGCTGACAAGTATCGAGTCCCGTGACGTGAGCCAGGCTAACGTTGATGAATAATGTTTCTAATAGTATCGCTCTGCTGAGATCCGCTCCGCCGAGCTTCGTTCTGATGAGTTTCGCTCCGCTGAGGTTTGCTCCGCTGAAGTTCGCTTGGCGGAGATCCGCTCCTTTGAGGTCCGTTTCTTCGAGGTTCGCTTTGAGGAGCTTCGCCGCGCGGAGATCCGCTCCGCTGAGGTTCGCCCCGCTGAGGTCCGTTTCTTCGAGGTTCACTCTGAAGAGCTTCGCCGCGCGGAGATCCGCTTCGCGGAGGTTCGCTCCGCTGAGGTCCGCTCGGCAGAGATCCGCTCCCGTGAGGTTCGCTCTGCTGAGCTTCGCCGCACTGAGGTCCGCTGCGCTGAGGTCCGCTCCGCTGAAACTCGCTCGGCGGAGATCCGCTTCGCTTAGGTCTGCTCCGCTGAGGTTAGCTCTGAAGAGCTTCGCTTCGCTGAGGTTCACTCCCATGAGTTTCACTCCGCTGAGGTCCGCTTCTTCGAGGTCCGCGCCGCGGAGGTTCGCTCTGAAGAGCTTCGCTTCACTGAGGTTCACTCCGATGAGTTTCACTCCTTTGAGGTCCGTTTCTTCGAGATCCGCTCCGCTGAGGTCCGCTCGGCGGAGGCCCGGCCGTATATCCCCGTGTTCTTTAACCCAAGCATTCCATACATCGGTGCCTTGCTTGATTATCTCAAGATGCTCTGGGTTAGCCATTGTTGCTAGCTCGTCAGGCAGTGGTATCCGTGGGCGCATTAGGTGTAGTAGTCAATACACCGATACATGTAACCCGGGCAAGTGGACTAACATTATCGATAATCGCGGAAACAACGCAAATTTACTTTAAATACGTGCCAAGCGAGGAGCGCCTACCCGAGCATCACCTGGATCCGGTGCTTCGAACCGTCGTCGCATGTAAACCGTCCTCTCTCTGTTGGGAGACTTCGCGCGGGTTATCACCCACAGGTTCACTTAATCTAAGACGTCAGTTCTCAAAAAACCAACAACCTTTTTAATTATTAGCGCCCCGAAGAGGGTTCGAACCTCTGACCTACCGCCACAGCGATATCAAGAAACCAGGGCCAGCCGAATTAGATATGCGAACGTGGCGACCGTCAGAACACCCATACCCCACAAACTGACAAACCAAAGCAGTTGCCGGGCTCGTATAGACAGGGCGCGCCTAACCATTAGTGATATCCCTCCGTCGGATCGGTCTTGCCGCGGAAAACCCAGTAAGCGTAGCCCGTATAGGCCACGATAAGCGGTAGCAGCACGGCCGTTCCGACGAGCAGAAAACCGAGGCTCGCATCAGGTGCCGCCGCGTCCCAGATTGTTACACTCGGCGGCACCATATAAGGGAAAAAACTGATCAGAATGCCGACGTAGCACAACACAAAGATACCCAGTGAGGCCAAAAACGGCACATAGTCTTTTTGGTTATTCAGTCCTTGAAACAGAGCCCACGCACACAGCAACACGAGCACCGGGACGATAGCGCTAAATACAGCCGTGGGCCACGCGAACCAGCGGGTCAAAAAGACGTCGTTCAAGAACGGCGTCCACAGGCTGACCGCGCCGATCAACCCCAACGTCGCGGCACCTGTTACCCGGGCATAACCTCGCGCCCGCTGCTGCACGTAACCATCGGTCTTCATGTTTAGCCAGGTCGCACCTAGCAATGTATAGCCGATGACCAACGCCGCTCCAGTTAGTAGACTGAATGGCGTCAGCCAATCCCACCAGCCGCCGGCGTAGGCGCGGTTAATGACCTCGATTCCCTGTACCAGTGCACCGAGCGCGATACCCTGCGCGAAAGTGGCAATGAATGAGCCCCCAGCGAATGCCCAGTCCCATAAAAACTTTGCGCGCCGGGTGCGCCATCGGAACTCGAACGCTACACCGCGAAACACCAAACCCAGCAACATGGCGATCAATGGCGCATAGAGGGCCGGCATGATCGTCGCATAAGCGAGCGGAAACACGGCGAATAGCCCCCCACCACCGAGCACCAACCAAGTCTCATTACCATCCCACACCGGGGTGACCGTGTTCATCATAAGATCGCGGTCCTGCTCGCGCTTGAAAAACAGAAATAGCATGCCCACGCCGAGATCAAACCCATCGAGAATCACGTAGGCCAGCACCGCAAAAGCAATTAAAGCCGCCCAGATGAATGCAAGATCGAATTCCATTATGTATTCGTCAGCTGTTTGAGGTTGGTAGGACGCTTTCGCCACGGGTGGCCGGCCCGGGCGTAATGCCGGCGGTGCGGGATGGTCCAATGTCGACGGTAGCCAGAGCCGTGTCTGGATCTTTGCCCATTAATCGCAAAATGTAGAATCCCCCCGCCGTGAACACCGCGAAGTAGACGATGATAAAGGCGATGAGCGATCCACCCACAGCGGGTGCCGCGATTGGAGATATGGAGTCCGCCGTGGACAACAGGCCATAGACCGTATAGGGCTGCCGGCCAACTTCGGTGGTGATCCATCCGGCCAGCACTGCGATGAAACCAGCCGGCGTCATCAGCACCGCCGCGCGATAAAGGTTGCGGCTGTTGTACAGATCACCCCGCAGCCGCCGCCAAGCACTCCAAAGTCCCACCGCCGCCATGGCAAATCCTATTCCCACCATGACTCTAAAGCTGAAAAATACAATTGCCACTGGAGGGCGTTGGTTCTTCGGCCACTCCTTCAGGCCTTTAACTTCACCATCCCACGCATGTGTGAGAATCATCGAGCCTAACTTGGGTATTTCCAGCGCGTATTGGACAGTCTCGGTTTCGTCGTTGGGCAGTCCAAATAAGATCAGCGGAGCGCCATGCCGGGTTTCGTAATGGCCTTCCATGGCCGCGATCTTTGCGGGTTGATGATCCAGGGTATTAAGGCCGTGAAAATCGCCGGCCAGGATCTGAACAGGGGCCACAATCGTCGCCATCCACATTGCCATCGAAAACATCACCTGTGCACTGCGGTTGTCCCGGTTTTTCAATAAATGCCAAGCGCCGACGCCACCGACTACGAACGCGGTGGTTAGGTAGGCAGCCAACACCATGTGTACGAGGCGATAAGGAAACGAAGGATTGAATATAACCTCCCACCAGTCTAGCGGCACAAACTGACCCACGTCATTAATGCCATACCCTGTTGGAGTCTGCATCCAACTATTGACCGACAAAATCCAAAATGCCGATAGCAAAGTACCAAACGCGACCATCGACGTCGCAAAGAAGTGTAATCTCGGTCCGACACGGTTGAGTCCGAACAACATCACGCCAAGAAATCCCGCTTCGAGGAAAAACGCCGTCAACACTTCGTAGCCCATCAGCGGGCCGATGACCGGCCCGGCTTTATCAGAGAATACGCTCCAATTGGTGCCGAACTGATAGCTCATAACGATACCCGACACCACACCCATGCCAAAAGCGACGGCAAAGATCTTTTTCCAATAGTTGAAAATAGTCAGGAAGGCATCGTCCTTACGCCACAGCCACAGACCTTCCAGTACCGCGAGATAGCTGGCTAAGCCAATCGAGAACGCGGGAAAAACAATATGAAACGACACGGTAAATGCAAACTGCAACCGGGCTAGCAGTGCTGCGTCAAAATTGTCGAACATCGTCACTCCAAATATAGATGAAAGACCGATTGCTCGATCGCTCGCCAAGACTATGGTCCAGATGAGCGACGTCATTGCTCAAGCGTCAGGGACTTCCAATCGGATGCCCAAGAGCTGGTCGCGCTTGCAGTTTCAAGCCTTGTCCCTGGGATGTCCACCCCTGAGAGGTGCAGAGCTGGTGTTTACGCACTAGTCAGCATAATTGCCCCAAGAATCCAGGAAGACGGCCAAAGGGGCGGGCCACTGGATACCGCGCTAGTGCGAAACACATAGCCGTAGCTGTGGGTTGAGCGAAGCGCAGGTTCACGCGCGCGCGACCGAATCCGCACCGGGTTAGGCGCTCACCTAGTTACGAGGCGTCATATGGATATTCAAAATAAATCCTTGCTGCAAAATTCAGATTGAACTAGTCAAGAATATTTTGTGAAACTTGTATTGCGGTAATAAATTGATGCGGTAATGAGACAAACGCCACAGAAAATGCGTTTACACAAAGCGTACGACCAAGGTCTTCGTCACTGAGTCGTCACACTGAGAGTGGCATGGCGATTAGAGACCAAGGCCCATCGGGGCGCGGAGTGACTGGGATTCGATCACACCGCGCCATAGGTCAAATACCGATCACAATCCTCGACTCAGAACGCGGCGACCACGCCGTCACAGCGTGGGTCCGCAGCACCCATGAGAAGGCCCGTTTGGTCGCGTACGATGGCGCCGGCATGCCCCATTATGTCATCGAAGGGCGCCACTAACTCTAGATCGTGACCGGCTTCAGTGAGGGCATTGATAACCGTCGGATTGAAGCGATTCTCAATTCTCAAATTGGACTTCGGCGCGCCCCAAGTGCGGCCTAGAAGCCAACGTGGCGCGGTGACCGCAGCCTGCAACGCCTGACCAAACATGACGTGGCGGGCAAAAATCGCTGCCTGGGTTTGCGGCTGCCCCTCGCCGCCCATCGTCCCATAAACGATGATACGTCCGTCGTTTAATCGCGCCAGCGCTGGTTGAATAGTATGAAATGGTTTGCGTCGCGGTGTTATCGTATTGCGAGCCGCTGCGTCTAGCGATAGAAAAGTTCCGCGGTTTTGCCAAACCACCCCGGAATCCTGTAGCACCACTCCGGAACCGAACTCCCAATAGATGCTTTGAATGAAACTGACAGAACGGCCTTGGTCGTCGATAGCGCCCAACCAAACTGTGTCGCCTGCATTAGAATTGGCATCGCTGGCGCTGGCTTTTGACATGTTTATTGTTGAAGCCATAGAACTAATAATGCCTTGTTCAAGAAACTCGTTCGGATCCACGTCCATATAAGCTGGATCGGTCACGTGCTCATCACGCACCTGGAACGCTTTCTTAGTGGCTTCGACCATGCCGTGAATAAATTCGAAACTCTCGGCAGACGGGCAATTCAATTGCTCAAAAATTGCGAGAATCATCAACGATGCCAACCCCTGTGTTGGAGGAGGCATGTTGTAAATGGTGCCTGGTGCTAAAGTTATCTCGAGTGGAGTGACGCGGATGGAACGGTGATCCATTAGATCATCGATGGTAATTGGACACCCGACGCGCACCAAGTCAGCGGCTAGCGCTTTCGCCAGTTCACCGCGGTAGAAAGTATCGAGCCCGATCTTGCCGAGTTTCTCTAAGGTATCTCCGAGTCGAGGATTCTTAAAGATCATGCCCACTGGGGGCACACTACCCGCGACCAGAAAGGTCTCCGCAAAACCCGGGATATCCTTCAGCTCGCGCAGCTTTTGTGCGGTGTTGACGTGCTGAGCAACCGTGACCGGGAACCCGTTGTACGCGTAATAGACGGCATCTTCGAGGAGTCGTGACACCGGGAGTGCGCCACCCCACTCACTGCTGATGTCGAGTGCGTTATGCCAGCCAGACACAGTCCCTGCCACCGTGTTAGCCGCCAGCGGTCCCCGTGAAGGGATAGAGCTGAATCCTTTGTCTTTGTAGAAATCTCGATCAACAGAACTAGCCACTGCGCCGCAGGCATCGATTCCAATGGGTATGCCCCCGTCACTAATCAGCCAGAAATTATCACCGCCGAGGGAATTCATATGCGGATAAACCACGGAGATGGTCGATGCAGCTGCTACTATGGCCTCAATCGCATTACCACCTTCTTGGAGGACACGAAGACCCGCTTGAGAGGCGAGATGGTGTGGCGCGACAACCATTCCACGCGTAGATTTTGAAGTCTGTAGCATGATGCCGACGAAACGCTGTGCGTGATCGTATTGTATAAACTAACCAGTTAACGGGGACAAATTTAATTCAATACCAACGCAGGGAGGCGATGCTTGTTAATGGCACATCGTGCGGACACACTCGTGCTTAAGTGCGGTGAATCCTCGAAACACATATCACTGCGAATACCAAAGTGCCGCCTGACACTACAGAAACCGGGAGATCTTGCGCCAACGATGATTTCCCAATCCCCACGACATTGCGGGTAGCCCTGGATGGGCGTCTCCGATCCCGTTTCCTTCAAAAGATAGGGGGTTTATACTTCTTACCCGTTTGCTTGGAACTTGGTCTTTTGGTCGTATGAATCGGCTGCATCAAAAAGTCTAGCTGTATCATAAGTTTTTAGCGATATAACAAATTTTAACTACCAAATGAGGCAGATATGAAAAGACGAGAATTTTTGAAAAACACTGCGATCGCGGGCGCCGCGGGCGCCGCGGGCGCCGCGACCCTGGCGGCACCCGCCATCGCACAGGGCAGGAAGGAGTTGATCATCGTCTCCACCTGGCCGCGTGACTTTCCGGGCCTCGGCCTAAGCGCCCAGCGCCTCGCCGCGCGTATTCCGGAACTGACGGAAGGCCGGATTCAGGTTAAGTACTTCGCCTCAGGTGAGCGCGTCGGCGCCTTCGACTCGTTCGACGAAGTCGCTTCCGGCAACTCTCAGGCCTACATCGCCGCCGACTACTACTGGAAAGGCAAGCACCCGGGCTGGGCCTATTTCACCGCCGTGCCCTTCGGCCTGGTCTACGTCGAAATGGACGCCTGGATGAAGTACGGCGGCGGCCAGCAGCTGCACGACGAACTGGGTGCCGAGTTCGGTGTCAAGGGCTTCCCCTGCGGCAACACCGGCGTGCAGATGGGTGGTTGGTTCAACAAGGAAATGAACTCGGCCTCCGACTTCAAGGGCTTGAAGATGCGTATTCCGGGCCTGGGCGGCGACGTTCTGGCCAAACTGGGCGCCTCGCCGGTGTCCCTGCCGGGCAGCCAGATTTATGAAAACCTGGTTTCCGGCGCCGTGCAGGCGACCGAATGGGTAGGGCCGTATAACGACTACTTCATGAAATTCTACGAAGCCGCCAAGTACTACTACTATCCGGGTATGCACGAGCCGGCTTCGCAGCTGACGATGGGCTTCAACAAGAAGTGGTGGGATAAGCTGTCGAAGACCGATCAGGCCATCCTCGAAGCGGCTTGTAACGAGGAAAACTCCCGGCAGATGGCCGAAACCAACGCCAACAACGGTGTCTACCTAAACCGTCTGATCAATGATCACGGCGTCAAGCTGCGGGCGTTCAACGAAGACATCTACGACAGTTTCGGCAAGGCCGCTGAAGAGGTCTTCAAGGAAGTTCAGGCCCACAGCAAACTGGCGAAGAAAATCCATGAGAGTTTCACTGCTGCGCGTGCCGACCTCGGCCGCT
>CALZGZ010000355.1 GCA_945787105.1 uncultured Gammaproteobacteria bacterium | reverse complement strand
CCGTAGGTCGTGAGGACAATCTGGTCTCCCTGGCGCATGCGTACGAAACACAAACCGTGTTGTCCCTCGCGCAAATGGCAAAAACGGGGACATAGGTCGCATTGCACCCGCCCATCATCGAGGGCATGCCAGTATTTAGTCGCAACCGTATCGCTCAGCGTTTCCATCATGTTAGTAAATGGGGGCTTTACGCAATAACATCAAGGGTCTTTAGTTCAAGCGGAACGGCGTTAATGGGACCCGCCCGCATCTCTCACCAGGCGGCGCCAAATTCCGAATACGCGATAGAACATAAGGCTTTATGCCGAACACGAATGACAAGGTGTTACGACGGTCACGCCTATCCCGGTCCTGGCTGGTTCTCGTACACCTGCGCTTGGCGTTCACTCGACCCATAGCCCGCCTATGGGTCTCGCTCCCGGCGCGGCGCTTGTCCCCGCCTTGTCCTTGCACAGCAGGGGGCTCAGCCGCACCAGCCCTGCGCCAGCATCGGAGATCCTGGTCAGAAATGCGGGCTAGAATTAAGATGGTAGTATATCGCTAATCACCCACCGAGGTCTGCAATGACAGAGATTCGACAACCCGCGGTGGCGGGCACGTTCTACATTGATGACCCCTCCTTGCTGCGAAACCAGGTGGAGGAATTTTTGCGCGATGCAAGACCCACCCACCACATCCCTAAGGCCCTCATCGCCCCCCATGCCGGCTACATCTATTCCGGGCCTGTGGCGGGTTCGGCCTACGCCGCGGTTACATCACTACGGGACCGTATCACTCGCGTAGTCTTACTGGGTCCAGCCCACCGCGTGGCGGTAAGTGGCATTGCGGCGAGCTCGGCGCGTGCGTTCGCGTCACCGCTGGGGGAGGTCCCGGTAGACCAAGACACCGTCGCCCGGCTCGTTAACGAGCTTGATTTTCTGTTCTACATGGACGAGGCCCACGCGCTGGAACACAGTCTCGAAGTCCATCTGCCGTTCTTGCAGGTCGTATTGGATGAATTCGTATTGCTTCCGTTCGCGGTCGGGAGTGCCGATCCAGCGCAAATTGAGCGGCTGCTCGAAAGCCTGTGGGGGGGACCCGAGACGCTTATCGTTATAAGTTCTGATCTCAGCCACTACCATGATTACGACGCTGCGCAGAAGCTTGATCGGTATACCACCGGCCGAATTGAACAATTAGATCCAGCCAACCTCACCGGGGAACATGCCTGTGGTCAGATTCCAGTCTGCGGGTTATTGCGATCCGCGACCCGCCACCGTTTGCGGGTCGAAACCCTGGATACCCGTAATTCTGGTGACACCGCAGGCCCTCGGGATCGAGTAGTGGGTTACGGCGCATATTCGTTTTACGAAGCCCTCCCAAAACACTCACTACCGGAGTCTGAACGCGGTCAACTCACCAAACTTGCTCAGCAGTCCATTAAACACGGATTGGACCATGGCGGTCCGTTGCCAGTCACCATTGAGGATTGGCCAGCATCTTTGCAGTCAGTACAGGCCAGTTTTATAACCCTCAAGAAAAATGGCGACCTGCGCGGTTGTGTCGGCAGCCTCGAGGCGACCAGGGCATTAGTCGAAGATGTCACACACAATGCTTATGCGGCCGCGTTTCGTGATCCCCGATTTTCCAACGTGGATAATGACGAGTTCCTTGAACTGCAAATTCAGATCTCGATTTTGTCGAGTCCGGAACCGATCACCTTTGGATCACAACAAGAACTGATTGATCAACTGCGGCCCGGGATCGACGGTTTGTTACTAACCGAAGGAACTCGACGTGGAACGTTTTTACCCAGCGTGTGGGAGAACGTTCCCGAACGCAACCGCTTCCTGCAACAGCTCAAACGCAAGGCCGGTTTAGATCCGAACTACTGGTCACCGACCGTGCGGGTCGCGCGGTACACGACGGAATCTTGGTAGCTGGCTGCAAAGATTCGACCCCATGTCGTGGTGTCGAACGGGTTATTTGCGGATTATCTTTTTGCCTTCGATCCAGTTAATCAAGGGCCGCCACTGCTTGATATCCTGCTCCACCGCTGATGGTCCCATTTCGAAGATACCGACACCACGTGCCGCCGCGCGCACATAATTCTGAGTATCCCGCAGCGTAGTAACGTAGGGGATATCTAGACTTTTGAGAAATTTTTCTAGGTCATGGTATACCAACGTATTTTCTCGCACCCGGTTAGCCACTACTCCGACCAGCTTTTTGCTTTGCTGCAAATGACCTTTCACCAGTAGGTCACCAATAAAATGCGCCGCCGCGCGGATATCGATGGGAGAAGGCAGCACCGGAATGACGACTGCCTGGGCCAGCTTCATCAATTCGACAACCTTATCGGTCTTGGATCGGGCCGGGGCGTCATAGATCACCCGTTTGGTACCATTGGGCAACGTGATGTGACCACTCAAGGCCGACAGTCCGTGTATCTTGGTGTAGTTATCGGGCCTCGCATCGAGCCATTCCATGGAGGATTGTTGCGGATCCACGTCTACGAGGGCGGTAGGAACCCCCCAAACGCCATAATAGGTAGCGAGATTAGTGGCGATGGTTGTTTTTCCGCAGCCGCCTTTAGGGTTAACCACTAGAATCGACCGCATTGTTATCTCCTGGGGCCACGTGGCCTTTTAATGGTCATGAGCCATTAGGATAACCCGTATTGTAGCGGTGATGCCACCATGCCGGGAATCTAGCCCGTAGCGCCCCAATGATCCCGGAAGCTGGCGACGGGACTTGTCCTGCGCGTAGTTCCCCTGCGGTTCCCCTGCGGTTCCCCTGCGGTTCCCCTGCTGTGCGGGGACAAGGCAGGGACAAGCCCCCTGCTGTGCGGGGACAAGCCACGCGCTGGAACGATGAAACGAGGGGCTGGAGTCGGTGACTGCGACCCCTTCTTTCTATTGCGTAAATCCTAAGTCCAGGCGTTCGAGATCGAGCCAGGGTGATGATAACCCCGCCCCAATGCATCTGTGACCCGCAGAGGGCGTAAGCGAATCGTCGTGGAAATGGTGAATTTCAATTCTCCAGATTGGTTGGCAAGCATAGGGGCGGGGCGTCTTGGTGCGCCATGCGGGCTACAGATAACTGAGAACCAAGCCAATGAACACCGCGGCACCAAACCAAGCGTTATTGAGAAATGCTTTGAAACAGCTTGCCTCCTCACGGTTGAGTATTAGCATTTGCTGATAAACTGCGAACGCGCTGGCGACGATCAATCCCCCGTAGTAATACGCGTCCAGGTTCAAGCGGTTTCCGACATAGAAAAGAACGACCAGGGTCAGCAGCTGGAATATCGCGATCAGTACTCGATCGTAGCGACCGAAAAGAATAGCAGTGGACTTGACACCGATACGCAGATCGTCTGAGCGATCCACCATTGCGTAGATCGTGTCGTAGGCCAGTACCCATGCAATATTCGCGGTGACCAACCACCACGCAATCGCCGGTACGTTATTGGTCTGCGCCGCGAAAGCCATGGGAATACCCCAGGAAAATGCTATCCCAAGGATGAATTGGGGGTGATAGATGTATCGCTTGGTGTACGGATAGACGGTCGCCATGGCGACCCCCACTACCGATAACGCGATGGTGAATCTATTCAATGTCAACACCAGGACCAACGCCACGGTGCACAGCGCGGTGAACAAAAACAACGCCTCCTTGGAGGACACCCGACCGGCCGCAAGCGGCCGGTCACGGGTTCGCGCCACGAATGGATCGAACGCCCGGTCGGCGTAATCGTTAATCACACATCCGGCAGAGCGCATGAGGAAAACGCCGCTTAAAAACACTAGCAATATCCAGGGTTGTGGACGTCCCTGGGCAGCGATCCACAGCCCCCACAGGCTGGGCCATAACAGCAACAAGGTGCCGATGGGCCGATCGATGCGCATGAGCAAGGCATACTGCTGGATACGGTCAACGACCACGCTAGACATTCACGTAGCCCTCGCCCTGACCCACCCATCGCGCTATCAGCGCCCGGGTGTTGCCGGGGTACTGGTCCAAAAGTAAGCGACCAATTTGCTCGACCTTTGGTAACAAGCCCTGGTCGCGGACCAAATCGGCAATCATAAGATTCATCAAACCCGTCTGTCGGGTGCCCAATACCTCGCCCGGACCTCGTAATTCCAAATCCTTGCGCGCGATCTGAAATCCGTCGGTGGTATCGCGCAGCGTGGCTAACCGGGTCTTGGCATGAGTGCCGAGCGGCGACCGGTACATCAACACGCAACACGCCTGATCGCTACCCCGTCCGACACGCCCCCGCAACTGATGGAGTTGCGCAAGGCCCAAGCGCTCGGCGTTTTCGATGACCATCAAGCTGGCGTTGGGGACGTCGACACCGACTTCGATGACGGTGGTGGCGACCAACAAATCCACCTCCCCATTACGGAACCGTTCCATCGCCGCTTCCTTTTGCTGCGGTTTCATACGTCCGTGCACCAATCCAATTCGCAGATTCGGTAGTAACTCTATTAACGCCGCCTCCATCTCGGTCGCTGCCTGCACCTCCAGCACTTCGGACTCGTCAATGATGGGACATACCCAGTATGCCTGCCGGCCTTGGCGGCATGCAGCCTCCACGCGCGCCACCACCTCCCCGCGCCGTGCTTCCCGCACCACCACCGTCTCCACCGGCTGCCGGCCCGGTGGTAATTCCTCGATACTCGACACGTCGAGGTCGGCGTAGAACGTCATCGCCAGGGTACGCGGGATAGGCGTTGCGGTCATCACCAGCTGATGTGGGACACAGTCGCTCGTAGTGCCTTTATCCCGCAATGCGAGGCGCTGGTCGACACCGAAGCGATGTTGTTCATCAACCACAATCAGGCCCAGGCGTTGAAACTCAACGCCTTGTTGGAACAACGCGTGGGTACCAATTACTACTTGGATTTCACCCGTGCCTAGTGCATCAAGTACTTGGCGGCGCTGGCGACCGCTGACGCGGCTGGACAACCAGCCAACTTCGGTGTCTAAGGGGCTGAACCAGCGCGAAAAGGTACGGAAATGTTGTTCCGCAAGAAGCTCGGTCGGCGCCATGACCGCAGCTTGATAACGGTTGTCGAGAACACGGGTAACCGCCGCCCCTGCAACCACCGTCTTACCTGAGCCCACATCACCCTGTAATAATCGCAGCATAGGTATCGGTTTGTGGAGGTCTGCCAATATTTCGGCGCATGCTTTTTGCTGAGCATGGGTCGGAACAAAGTTCAGTTCGCCCCAAAATGCATCCAGCAACCCGCTGTCGTCGCGCATCGCCGGCGCCGAATGGGCTCGGCGTTGCTGACGCGCGAGCCGCAAACTCAGATGATGGGCGAGCAGTTCCTCAAAGGCCAGCCGTTGCTGCGCCGGATCTATGCCGGCATGTAGTCGTTCGGTGTCAGCGCCTGACGGTGGACGATGAACATAGTGCAAGGCGGTCTGCAGGGTCGGATAGTCCAATACGCTTAATACGGATTCGGGAAGCAGTTCGACCACGCGATCGAGGGAGCGGCTCAACGACTCACCGGTTATGCGGCGCAATTGGCCCTGACCGACCCCTTCAGTGGCGGGGTAGATCGGCGTCAATCCCTCAGTTGTGTCTACTTGCGGTTTTTGACTGGTCACTTCGTACTCGGGATGCACCAATTCGATGGTCACCGGACCCCGCCGGATCTCGCCAAAGCATCGCAACCATCTGCCTCGGACGAGACGCTCCTGCTGCGATGCGCTGAAATGAAACAACCGCATGGTCAACGAGCCGGTGCCATCACTGATACGACACAACATGCTGCGCCGACGCCCGTAAGCAATCCCGGTGTGCTCAATCTGCCCGACTACGACGACCTCGGTCCCGAGCCGCGCAGCACCGATGGGGGTAACCCGGGTGCGGTCCTGGTAGCGACACGGCAAGTGAAACAGCAGGTCCTGAACGCTATGAATCCCCAGGCGTGCCAGCTTAACGGCCAGTTGCCGACCAACTCCCTTGATAACGGTAACTGGCGCCGCCGCCGGGTCAAGCCGGGCCCGAGAAGTGGGCGTGACGGGAGATCTAGCCCGCATATTGCGCCAAGGATTGCGGATGATGGCGAACGGACTTGTCCCGCACGTGGCCGCAAGGGCGGGCGGCTGGACGCCGCGCTGAAACGAAATGCATGGCCGTAGCTATGGATTGAGTGAAGCGCAAGTCCAGAGATTCGAGACCAGGCCAGCGCCGGGATAGCCCCGCCCCTATCCTTGCCAAGCCACCTATAGAGTCGAATGTTATCATTCCCTGGACCAAACGCTGCGGATGGATGCCGCCGCTGCGTACCATGAATAGGGGCGGGCGCCTTGGTGCAACCTGCGCGCTAACGGGCAAAAGAACAGGTCTTTAGCTACTTAGTAGCTGGTATATTTTCGGGCCACGATCACGGACCAACATCCTCTTCTTCGGGAAGTTCTAGAACCGCATCCATTTCCACCTTTGCATTCTTGGGTAAGGAGGCGACACCAATCACCGCTCGCGCCGGATACGACCTTTGAAAATACTCTCCCATTACTTCGTTCACGATGGCGAAATTCGACATGTCCGTAACAAACACATTGAGTTTGACCACATCGCGCAAAGAGCCCCCCGCCGCCTGGGATACCGCTTTCAGATTATCGAACACTTGAACAACCTGGGAACGAAAATCGCCACCCACAAGGCTCATGGTTTCCGGATCCAAGGGAATTTGACCGGAGACGTACACCGTGTTGCCGACCTTCACCGCCTGCGAGTAAGTCCCGATAGCGCTGGGCGCATTACGCGTGGTAACGATTTTTCGACGTGCCATGAGTCAGTTTCCCTATCCTAGCCACATAGTGCACCGCCGATCCCGGGTGGTGGCAATGGGATTTGTCCTGCGCGCAGTTCCCCTGCTGTGCGGGGACAAGCGCAGGGTCGACCGTTTGGACGTCGCGCTGGAGCGAAATACATAGCCGTAGCTATGCGTTGAGTGAACCGCAAGTTCAGACGTTCGACACCGAGCCAGCGCCGAAATAGACGCATACTCGGGTACAAAGTGTCACACCGGACATTGATCGAATTCTCAATCCCAAACAACATCAGCTCCCCTTTTTACCGCCTCGTTACAGTATGCGGGCTAACCCTTGGCACGAGAGACCCTGATCACGGAAGGCTCCGCGCGTATTCGGCGGAGAATCTGTGCCAGATGTACCCGGTCCGCAACCTCAATGAGAAAATGGATGATAGGAAATTGACCATCACGTTCATCAACGTTGACATTGTTTATGTTGGAATCCTGTTCGGCGATGACGCTGGCAATGCGCGCCAGCACGCCGCGCTGGTTGTGAACCTCGACTCTAAGATTAACCGGGAAATTACCGGAAACTTCCCCATCCCATTCCACCGGAATCCACTTGTCAGGCTGCTTACCGTAGCCTTTGGCGTTGGGACAATCGGTAGTATGGATCACGATGCCGCGGCCGGTAGTAAAGTATCCAACAATAGGGTCGCCGGGAATGGGGTTACAGCAGCGCGCATAATTGATCAGCATCCCTTCAGATCCACGTATCGCCAAAGGTTGATCGTTCTCGCTCGTGACTTCTTTATCTTTGTGGGTCGGTGGCGGTAACAACTGTTTTGCGACCATATCTGCCAAACGTTTTCCCGATCCAATGTCGGATAACAGGTCATCCCAGTTGTCCACGCCTAGCGTGTCGAGCAGCATTCTGCGTTGCTCATCGGTCAACTTTTTACGCCCGAATCTGCGGGTCTTGATTGCTCGATCAAGCAAGCGTTTACCGAGGTTCACGGCCTCATAGCGCTGCTGACTCTTGAGATAATTACGGATGGTAGCGCGCGATTTACTGGTCACCGCATAGTTCAACCAAGCCGCCGTCGGATGGGCCGTATCCGAGGTGATGATTGCGACATGATCACCGTTATTGAGCACGGTGGGTAGCGAGACTAGTTCACGATTTATACGCGCACCAGCGCAACAGTTACCGATATCGGTATGCACCGCATAAGCAAAATCAAGCGCCGTGGCACCGCGCGGTAGTTTCTTGATATCACCTTTTGGCGTGAACACATAGACTTCATCAGGAAACAGGTCAATCTTCAGGTGCTCCAAAAATTCGCCGGGATTGCCCGTCTGTTGTTGGGTGTCGAGCAAATCCAGCAGCCACTGACGGGCCAATTGCGGAGGCTTGACACCGGAATCGGCGCCAGACTTATATATCCAATGGGCCGCAACTCCCGCTTCGGCGATTCGGTTCATGTCTTCGGTACGAATCTGCACCTCTAAGGATTCACCAAAAGCCCCAAACACAACGGTGTGAAGTGATTGATACCCGTTGGCCTTCGGTATTGCGATGTAATCTGTAAACCGACCAGGAATAGGCTTGTACAAATTATGGATGACCCCCAAGGCCCGGTAACAATCATCTACCGAGTTCACAATAATGCGAAATCCGTAAATATCATGAAGTTCATCGAATGATCGGTGTTTCCGCGACATCTTCTTGTAGATGCTGTACACACTCTTTTTACGTCCCAAAACCATCGCTTGGAGACCGGACTGATGGAGTTCCCGCTCAAGGCTGACACGAAGTTTCTTCACCACCGCCTTGCGATTTCCTTCGCGTTTCTTCAGTGCTTTGGCAATCGCCCGGTATCGGTTTGGATAAGTATGATGAAAACTCAAGTCCTGCAACTCTCGACTCCACTGATGCAGGCCGAGTCGATTGGCGATGGGCGCGTAGATATCTAGTGTTTGCCTGGCGATTGATCTTTGTTTAGGGGTCGGCAGGGCATCCAGGGTTCTCATGTTGTGCATGCGGTCTGCAAGTTTAATGAGTATCACGCGAATATCCCGGGACATCGCCAGCAGCATCTTCCGCAAGTTCTCTGCCTCGGCATGCTCCTTGCTGTCAAATTCGATCTGACTTATTTTGCTCACGCCATCAACCAGGTAGGCCACTTCTTCACCAAACTCCCGGGCCACCGTCTCCGTGGGGGTGGAGGTGTCCTCGATAACGTCGTGCAAAATCGCAGCAATAATACTGCGGCTGTCTAGTCTTAGTTCTGAGAGAATTTCCGCGACTGCTATGGGATGGTTGATGTAAGGTTCGCCGCTAAGTCGTCGCTGACCTTGGTGCGCTTGTGCACTAAATAGATACGCGTGATACACGTCCTCGATGGCCTGGTCGTCGAGGTACTCGCTGAGTTTGTCGCACAGGGCGCTGGCGGGTTTCCGAGGAACCCGCGGACTGATCCGAATACCCGCATTACGCAGGCGTTTCGTCCGTAACGCCGGTATCTGCATCTTGCTGGGTCTCGTCAATCTGCTCGATGTCTTCCTGCTCTTCGCTCAAGTCCAAAATTGGAGCATCATCTTCTAAAATCAACTTGGTAACCAAACCTTCTGCGATTTCGCGTAAAGCTATTACGGTGGGTTTATCGTTTTCGACCTCTACCAACGGTAAGGACCCCAATGCAAGTTGCCGCGCGCGTTTGGTCGCTACCAGCACTAGCTGGAATCGGTTGTCGACATGCTGCAAACAATCTTCTACGGTAATTCTCGCCATTACCTACCTCGCTATAATTTGAATATACATATGCCTTGTTCTCCAATACACGATCAAGCGCTTCCACGCAACAAATTAGTCAGATCGGCGCTCACTGGGCGCCGTCGCTGCTCATTCCCGGTGATGATGGCACGTAGATCTGCCACGGCCTGGTCAAAATCATCGTTCACCACCAGGTACTCATATTCATCGTAGTGACGCATCTCCTCGGATGCTTCCCGCATTCGATCCGCGATCACCGTTTCCGAATCCTGGCCGCGGTCCCGCAGCCGTTTTTCCAACTCATTCCGGGACGGCGGCAGAACAAATATGCTGCACACCGCCGGCACTTTCTGCCTGACCTCCCGCGCCCCTTGCCAGTCGATATCCAGTAACACATTGTTGCCCTGCAACAACTGCTGCTCGACGGTCGCGTGTGACGTGCCATAATAGTTACTGAATACCATCGCGTATTCCAGAAACTTACCCTCGCGCAACATGTTTTGAAATTTCTCCCTATCAACAAAATGATAATCAACACCATCTAATTCTCCCGCCCGACGCGAACGGGTGGTGTGAGACACCGATAGCGCCGTATTGGGCACAGAGTTCACCAACGCTTTTGCTAGCGTGGTCTTGCCCGCGCCGGAGGGCGCGGAAATAATAAATAGCCTTCCGCGGGACACTGTAGTTCTCGGGTGGTTAGCTCAACGGTGGTCGCGATTGCCAAACCGGCAAACGAAACCCTATTTTATTCGATGTTTTGCACTTGTTCACGCATCTGTTCGATCAACACCTTTAGTTCCACCGAGGCCTGCGTTGTCGCGGCGTCCACCGACTTCGCGCCCAGCGTGTTCGCCTCGCGGTGTAATTCTTGCATTAGGAAATCCAGACGTCTGCCAATCAGTTGGTTTCCAGACAGCACCGATTGAACCTCGTCGAGGTGTATCTCGAGACGATCGAGTTCTTCCGAGACATCGATCTTTTGTAAGAACAATACGATCTCCTGTTCCACACGGCTGGGGTCGAGTTGTTCACGCAGTTCGGAAAGTCGCTCTTCCAGTCGCTGTCTAAACGTCTGATTAATCTCGGGCAGCACTTCCTTCACACGCTTAACGAGTGCCCGTGCCGCGGTAACCCGCTCCAACACCAGATCCGCCAACCGCGCACCTTCCCGCGTGCGCGTGTCAAGTACGTCCCGCAATGCATTTGACACCACGTCGATAACGGCCGCCTGCAACTGCTCGCTGTCGATCTGCGGCGTTTTCATTACCCCTGGCCAGCGGAGAATATCCACAACGCGGATAGGTTCGACGTCCCCACCTTGCTGCCGCACATCGGAGGCCAAGCTGATCAGCGCCGCAACCAACGCGTCATCCATAGCCAGTTGCTGGGAATTGCCAAACTGGGGTTGGATCCGCATGGTACAGTCCACCCGGCCCCGTTTGATCCGCTTGGCAAGAAGATCACGAATCGCGGGCTCAAATTGGCGTAATTCCTCGGGTAAACGCGGATTGATTTCCAGATAACGATGATTAACCGTACGCAACTCACAACTAATCTCTCCACATTCGGTATCATCCCTAGCCTGGGCAAAGGCGGTCATACTGTGTGGCATGGTCTAGCGGGTTCTCCTTTACTTTTTGAAAAATACAGATATACGATCTTAAATGATAACTAGTCAGAAACTTCTGATGAGAGTATACCTGCGAAATCCAGCCTTTATCGGCTCCGATTAGATAGATAGTCCAAAGTATGGCGGCCACCAAGCAAACGCTTTCTCGAGGATACCTTCTAGATAGCTACCGGATCGAGCGCGTGATCGGGGGCGGTGGCTTTAGTTTTGTTTATCTCGCCTACCATATCCGTACCAAAGCCAAGGTTGTTATCAAGGAGTACTTTCCCCATGATCTGGTTGATCGTATACCAGGAGGGCGGGTCGCGCCGATTAATTCCGACACGCTACGTCAATTCCAACTGGGGTTGAAACGCTTCTTCAGCGAAGGCATGGCCTTATCCAAGCTGGAACACCCCAATATCGTTCATGTTTCAAATTTTTTCCGGTCAAATGGTACGGTGTTCATGGTCATGGACTTCGAACAAGGCCGTGATCTGCGCTGGTTCATAAAGCGCACCAAAGGCCGGCTCGGGCAGCAATTCTTGCTTGCGGTATTTCCAAAGATTCTTGAAGGCCTGCGAGAACTACACTCCTTCGATTTTCTGCATCTCGACATTAAACCCGCAAATATTCTATTACGCGCTTCCGGCCACCCGTTGTTACTTGACTTCGGTGCGGTACAACACCTGAGGCCCGGTGAACAATCTACTGGTGTGCAAACCCTTACCCATGGATATGCGCCGCCGGAGCAATACGAGGAGGGAGCGATGGGGCCCTGGTCCGACCTTTATTCCGTTGGTATGACGATGCGCATGTGCATCACTGGAAAAGCCCCACCCTCGGCACGGCAGCGTCTCGATGGTGAGAACCTGGTGCCGGTATCCAAAACTCACGGTCGCAAGTACAGCCATGAGATTCTGGAGGCCATAGACTGGGCAGTAGAATTGGAGCAACACAGACGCCCTCAGGATGCAGATGCGTTACTTCAGTTGTTGACT
>CALZGZ010000354.1 GCA_945787105.1 uncultured Gammaproteobacteria bacterium | reverse complement strand
ATGTTGAGGTTAGGAAGAAAAAATGTCTCGCTTTGCGAGAGCTAAGATTTGCGTTTAGTAAAACACGCAGATTTGGTGGGCCGTGCAGGAATCGAACCTGCGACCACCTGACTAAAAGTCACAAATGGAATCAGTAGGTTACTGATTTTTCCTTTAAACACGCGGGATGTCCGTTGCGTTACCGAGCGAATCGTACATGGATGTACGACTCACTCCGGCAAAAGTCCGGCAACATTGCAGCCACTTCGTTTCCTTCAGTTGACCTAAGATAGCCGCCGAACATCACTACTCACCCTCAAATCGATCATCCTCAGCATTGGCCGTCAGTCGTGTTCCTCCGCTAACGCATCATCCAATGCGGTAATCAGGGGAGGCAAGTCACGCTGGATGGTCTGCCAAAGGATATCGAGATTGATATCGAAGTACGCGTGAATCAGACGGTGGCGCATTCCGACGATGTCCGCCCATGGAATCTCGGGTAGCTCGTCACGCGTTGTTGCCGACACCTGATTAGCCGCTTCGCCGACGATCTCTATCGCCTTTACTAGTGCAAATGCGAGCATCCGGTCATCATTCAGATCGACACGATTTTTCCCCTGGATAAAAGCAACAGCTTCGCGCGCAGCATCCCGCATGTGACGGAGCCGGACGATGTCATCCTTGCGCATATTGCAAATCCGCTTCTTGCAGCACCGTATCTCGGAAATATTTGCTCAGATCCTCTGCCGTACGGAGATCCACCCGGCGTCCATCGAACAGGTTCGACAATTCTCGTTCCATGCGGGCAATGCCAAACAGCCCAGGCACGTGCCCAGGTTCGAATTCGACGAGCAAGTCCACGTCGCTCTCCGGATTGAAATCCGCACGCAAGATGGAGCCGAATAGAGAGAGCCGCCGGATATGATACTGGCGACAAAAACGGGCGATTTGCTCTTTGTCAATCGAGAGTTGCGTAGCCATTTGCCGTGCCATCACGCTCAAAGCCGTGGATATCGTCGGCTAAAGTGAGATTATACGGGTGCTTTACGTATCTCGCGAACACTGTGCAAATGGTCGCGGCCAAGCGACAGCGGATACCGCGTGCGGAAGTGTTAAGATGACGCGCTGCATGGGCGGTCGTTGTACCTGGCGGCCAGCGTCGCCCGGTCGGGATCTCAAGCTCTGGTCACTGCGTGAACGCGTCGGGCACGTAACCAATGGAACGGTAACCGGCGAGGCGACGCTCGTACATTCTGGCGAGGACAGGAACGCGATCGTCGACGTAGTCGTAGATCCGTACTTCTACTTTGCCGGGATGCGATCGGTGCAGGCGTCCGGTGTACTGGATGAGAGTTCCTCGCCACGAAACCGGCATAGTCAGGAACAACGTATCGAGCCGTGCGTCGTCGAATCCCTCCCCGATATACCGGCCCGTCGCGAGCACGAGCCGCTCCTCGGTTCCGGGAATTGCCTCCAAGGCAGCCAAAGTCTCCCGGCGCTTCTTTCCCGAGGCGCCGCCCTTCAGCACGACTAGGTGCCGCGTGAAGCCACGAAGGCGCTCGGCAAGGAAGTCCAGGTGGTCCTTGCGCTCAGTAAGAACAATCGGCGAGCGGCCCTCCTGCAGCGCGCAAATAATGTCGTTCAGTATGTTGTCATTTCGTCGCTGATCTGCGGCAAGTAGCTGATAGATACGCTGAATCGGGTACTTTGTTCCGTCCTCAGGCAAGTCGAAATCGGTCTTGCGCAGGATGAGCCGATGCTGGAACCCCTGCGCCGCTGACCGCGATCGTGGGTCCACCACGTAGCGCGGCAGCCCAAGCTGCATCTTCAGAATTGGATGCTGACCGTCGCGGCGCTTTGGCGTGGCAGTGAGACCACTCACATACCTGGCTCTGACCTCTGACAGCACGCGCTCGAAGGAGACGGCCGGCACGTGGTGACATTCGTCCACGATGACGTGACCGTAGCCAGCAACAAGGTCGGCAACAGCTTCCCTGCGCACGACACTCTGGAACATGGCAACATCGATCACGCCGCTGACGCTGCGCTTCCCACCGCCGAGTCGGCCGATTGATTTCGGATCGACATCGAGGAACAACGCGAGCTGTGCGATCCACTGATCCAGAAGTGGCTGGCGATGCACGAGCACCAAGGTGTTTCGCGCCCGTTTTGCGATCAGGTAGATGCCGGCCACGGTCTTGCCGATTCCTGGTGGGGCCACCAGGATCCCGATGTCGTGGTCCAGCATCGCTTGAACAGCATTATCCTGAAGATCAGTGAGCGTGCCTCGAAATGTATGATCGATTGATTTGCCATTCTGTCGCTGGTCGTCGATTTCGAGTGTCGAACCCAGCGATCGGAACAACGCATTAGCGTCGTCGACGCACCCTCGGGGAATCGCGACATGCTGGGGGAAGTCTTCGGCGCACGCGATCACGCGTGGCGTCAGCGCCGTCGAGAGCCTCATGCTCTGCTTTTTGTAGAACTCCGGGTTCTCGAAGGCGGCGATCCGCCGGAGCGTATTCAGCACCGATGAGGGCAATCCCCCTTTGCTGACGAAGAGACGCTGCGCAAGAGTCGCACGCACCTGTTTCGGCAGGGGTTCGTCGATCGCCGGCATCGGGGGCTTCGCTCGTCTTGAGGGGGCAAGGCGCCAAGGGACAGCGGCAGCCACGTCATCCAGTTCAACCGACCGAACCCCGACCACCTGCCCACTGCGTAAGGCGTCCGACGCGATTCGTTCGGCTTCGATGGCGGATATTCGCTCAACATTCGCAAGGTGCTCCCATTGGTCTGGGTACGGACGAAATGCTTCGTCGACAAAGACCGTGTTCCCTCGACTCCTCGGCTCGTGCTGCAGCGGAAGCGCAATGAGGTTGCCAAATCCGCCCGCAGGCATCGTGTCCTGATTTGGGAAGAGGCGGTCATATGACGACATGCTCAGATCGTGTCGCCTGGACATGGCCTGTGTCAGAAGGAAGCAGACCATGCGCCTGGCCGTAGCAGCGGAAACTGGACTTTCGAAGAAGAGCCAAGCGTGGGCGCCATTGCCCGATCGAGAGCGTTCGATGTAAACAGGCACTCCAGCCAACTCGCACGTTTCACGGAACGCGCTCGCGTCGGCGATCCAGTCGGCCTTGTCGAAATCTGCCGCAACAAACCAGCACGTCTCGTCAACTAGTAGAGGGTAAGCACCGATAATGTGTCGGCCTTGAAGGTGGTCCGCGACCACTCGATCGGAAACGGTAAGGAAGGCCTGATTCGGGCATTCCCCGCATCGGACCCTCGGCTTTTCGCAGACCCCTCGAACCCACTCGTTGCCGCAGGCGGGTGCATAGCCGGTGCGGCCGGATTTGGCATTCACCCAAAGTTTGGGATAGAGGTCGTTGCGACCGCGGAAGAGGGAGCGGAAGAGAGTAACCTTCTCGGCGGCGCCTGCAGGCGCTGGTGTTCTGGAACCATGCGCACAGGATACGTCGCCGGAGCGGGCCTCTTCGAACGTCGCGAGCTCGGCGTGGAGCCGACGGAGTTCGTCCTGCACTGTCACCCGTTGGCGATCAAGCGCCTTAAGCTCGGCTTGCAGCCTCGCGATTTGGACACGCAGCGCCTTCCGACTCCAACCGGTGCTCATCGCTGCCGTGCCCCGAAGTCCTCAAACCAACTCAGGTCCACCGAGGGCGGAATGCTCATTCGTGTCCTACTCGGTGAAGATCGGCATCCAAATTTGACTACCATGGGTGTCAAATCATGTCCAATTTGAACGAGAATGATTGCACAATCTGGGAACGCGTGGTCACATTACTACATGCGAGCGCGTGAACATAAAACTGTGTGTCACGTTTAGAATTACACTAAGGTCACTGAAGAATAGTAGACAGGCCAAAGATCGAAACGCTCAGAGTTCGTTAATTTCTGGTGAGCCGTGCAGGAATCGAACCTGCGACCACCTCATTTAAAGTCAGAAATGGAATCAGTAACTTACTGATTCTTCCTTTAAACACGCGGGATATCCGTTGCGCTACCGAGCGAATCGTACATGGATGTACGACTCACTCCGGCAAAAGTCGGGCAGCGAAGGCGCCAACCGCGGCGGCAATCAGAAAATTTTCCTCAATTCAAAGACGTAATAAAGCGCCTCAGATAGACGTTAATGGGCAGTGGAACTGCGGAGCCATTCGCACCAAACAATATGTAAGGACATCGGGCGAAGCGTTCTCCGATGCATGTCGCCAGAGCTATAGTATCGTGAAGACTTATCTAATAATACTGAGATCTATATACTGTGTAGCACATGACAAATCTCCGGAGCGATTCGGTTGACCCTGATCGCCGCATTCAACCATCTTGGATATCCTTTCGTCATTGGTGATGTAATGCTCTCCCGTATAGGGAAAGAGCAGCAGCACCACCGGTTGCCTACAATCGAAGATCCTACTCCTGTCCTTCCTACTGAATGGCGACGCATCGTAAGCGGATTAAGACGAAAAGCTTTTATAGTACATCCTAAGTGCGCGATTGGCTGGACGGGTAGCGCTGTCTTTTCTTCACCAATAATCACCGATCTCCGCGCATGTCTAAGAGAAAAAGATGCTTTACAGAAACAGGATTTGATTAATGCATTCGCATATATCGACGCTGAATACCCAAAACACGATTTAACGCTCCTTGGTTGGGTGATATTCGAAAAGACTGGCTATCTTGTTGAATATGAATGGAACAATTTTCGCACTCACGCTCCGCCGCACTATGTCTGTAGGGGATCTGGCTCTGAGGAATTTGGGAAAGTTATTCGAGGCAGTGAACATCTTAATAACTCTAATAGAGAAATAGAAACCACAGAAAGATTTCCAGCGGCCGTGGCCGACGCTGTTTCACTTGTCGCGATCTTGATAGGTGACGAGTTTTCTACTGGAAGCAACCTGCCCTTACTATATGGTGGAGGTTACGACATTTTAGTTTATGTAAAGGGCTCTTTCCGATATGTGCCTAACATATGGTACTGTTTTTTTCGGGTTAAAGACATCGAGAGAGATACGAGCGAGTTAAGCTTTGCCAGCACCTTATTCCAATTTTGTTACATAGATACAAATCTTGTCATTATACGACGCGTGTTCAAGCAGGATGATCAAAGCAGTAGAACGGTTCAAGAAAACACCATTAGTGTCCTGGGTGATATGGGAAAAACCAATAAAGACTTGGAGGAATTAGACTATTCAGAATTAGGGGAACAAACAAAGAATAGCCTCGTCGCAGCGGTTTTCGTGGGAAACGTGGAATCGGAGCAGAAGAATTTTGTCGCGTCATTTGTAGGCGGATGCAAAAGTAAATATTTTAGGCTAAGTGGAGAAGGTCTGCATGTGCACGAAGATGTACTCAAGGACGTCTTGAGTACGTTACGTAAGGCCTTTACAGAACAGAAGTCCTCCACATCTAACAACAACCACTCCAAACAGCCACGGCAATAACTAGATTGATGAATGCGGCGCGTGGCATCGAGGTCTTGACTCCAGTCTTCTCCCGTCGATCGACACAATGCAGCCATAACCGCTCTTGATCTTGACGCTATACGATACGCACGCGTCACTGCGGAGACGCAGCTTCCGTAGTGACGCGATTTTCATGGTTCAATAAACTCAATAACGACGCGGAGTTACGACGGATTTAACGTAATTATTTGGGGTGATGGAGGGATGGCGGCTCGAAATACCTTCAACTTTGGGCCGTAATAGCGTCAAACTGAATTAGACGGTATAGCAGATCGTTGTCAGCGTTTCGCAACTCTGAAAGACGGATGCTGATAGCAGCAACCTGACGCGATATGGACCATGTATCATTAATGAATTCGTTCCGGTCACTTGGACTTGAAGCTCAATCAAGTAGACCATCCTCGCGGAGAATATTTCTACATCTCTCGCGATGGTCGTTGGCGTCATCACTTTCGAGAATCTCTACTATTTTAGTCGCAGGAATAAGAATCGCGATGCCGGAATTCAGTGGCACGTGTGCGTCGGGAAATTCATCCCCTTTCTGTCGAAGCGGCTGTCGCACGACGTAATGGCCATGAACCAGACCTAACAATCTGGTACTTGGAATCTTCCAATTTATTTTGTTCCCAGCGAAAAGGTCCCTGTCGACGGAGAAATAGATAAATGCTGGGCTACCACTTTGCCCAGGCCACGCGGCAAACTCCGCAAGTATCGAATCAGTCTCAAAACCTGGTAAACCTCCCTGAGGGTCAATGCACAGTGGGTGGTCGGGAATAAGAGTTACGCGACCAAAACGAACACCCGGTTCGTCGCGTTCTTTACCAACGTAGTTCGTCAGCAATCCAGGTACAGCAAGGTGGTCACCAACCCCGATATCCCATTCTCGCATCCATGCATCATCAGAAAATAGGGTTGTGGGCAGAAAACGTAGGTCGTAATCTTCGAGCGGAATAGAAATTGGTGTCAGCGCTATGTCGGTCGACGGATGTGCCCACCAACGTTCTTGTGGCAATTCAAATATCTTTCTTTTGGCTCTATCCCGCGATACGCAGCGTATGCGTAGCGGACCGTGAGATCTTGAACCGTCGATTACATGACGCGCCGTAACCGCATATTGGATCCAGCGATCATTTCCGAGATCTTCTCCAATGAAAAATGTTGTCCCCACGACTCTGAAACTTTTCCCCTCTGCTGTGGCGTCACCCTCCACAGAAAGAAACGCTACGCATTGTTGAGCTTGTTCGTCAATTCGCATACCTATAACTCACTTATGAGACTGTCAGAGATCAAGTAATGTGCCGGTAATTTCGCGTAATTCGACGCGAAAGACTACCAACTTATTTCCGTTGTAGAAAACGTGTTCGAAATCGTTTGGAGCCAATTTCACTGTTCCAGTTGATTTGGATGACGTATCCTAAGTTAATTCCTTTCTGAGAACCTATAAGGTCAAAACGAGTTAGACGATATAGCCATTGCCGGTGTCGTACAGACGGCGTAAATTGGCAACCGTCGTCACAAGTTTTGGGCGGCGACGCGAACGATTTTGTAGCCGTGTGATGACCGTCGGCGCTCTGGTTCCAAAGAGCAAATCGGTCATCGAAGGTCCCTGGCCTCGCTGAAAAGGGGACTTGGGCGATGAGCCTGGCGGGATCTGCTGTTTTCATTGAGTCGGGTTTGCGTTGTTAGCTTTCCGGCACGTCCTTCATCAAGCGGGTGGATGTTTTCACTCGCACCTTCCGCCGCATTATGCGGTGTTCATTTTGATGCGATCTCACAATGCGTGTGGCTGGCCGTCAAGTGGCTGTGGCCTGGGTGGCTGGTTGTGCGCGTGGGGTCCGTCAAACGCGTAGTGAGACCGGTCGGATATATCTTATTCTGCCGGTTTTGCATCTCCCATTAACCCGCATCGAGGGCGACTCGCCGCCCCGGAGCGGGGGGACATGTAGATTCATCCACGCATGCGTAAAGGAAGCGGTGAGTCAACAGGGTGGTCAGCTAGATGACCTGCACTATCGCGACATGCTTTACGGAGCATCAAGCAGCCTCATTAGGCAACGTCGATGGCTACGTGATCGACGGAAAAAAATCCGCCTTGGGCGGAAGATCGT
>CALZGZ010000353.1 GCA_945787105.1 uncultured Gammaproteobacteria bacterium | reverse complement strand
TCACGCCTATCGATATATCCGGTGACTGCTCGGTTATCTGCGTCCACACCGAACAGGTCTCCCATTCGATACCGTAATGGGAATCCGTGTATCCGATCTGTTTAATGACATCTCTGGTGATATGCGGAACGTCGACCCATCCCTTTGTTGTCATTTCACCAAACACCATTACGCCGCCGTTCTTTGCTGCCGCCTCAATGGCTACCCTGCTATTCATATCTTGTCTGAGGGCCTCGTCGAGAATGGCATCGCTAATCTGGTCGCACATCTTGTCAGGATGTCCTTCTGTTACTGATTCTGAAGTTATGATCCGCTTTTCCGCCATCTCATCACCTTATTCCACGTGAAGTTTTATCGAATGGTTGCGCCCGAGCCAAGCCGGCGTCACAGCCGATATGCGTGCGCTAACCCGCATGCTGTATAGCCATGCGGGATGCCTTGGGTCAATATACGGGAATTATACTGGGAACCGAAAGCGGCGTCCCTGCTTCGAACGCGTTCCCCTGCGCCCGATTATCCGGGTCAACTCTGTTCGACACGGCCACCCAGTTCTTGCACTAACGACCCAATGTCTACGGCCGCTGCGGAAACTTGTTCGGAATCCGCACCGCGCACCACTAACGAAACCTGGTATCCGGTGTTGGCTCTGCCGGGATAACTGCCGATACTCAGGTCCGTATACTTGAGTTGAATTTCCCGCAGACCCATCGCTACCGTGCCTTCCGGCAAATCACACACCACGGTGGCACTGGTGATGGGCGCACCGTGTTCAAGCCGCGGCAATATCTCCTCCACCATCACCCGCATCACCTTAGGGACACCAGCCATAACGTAAACGTTATCGATATAAAATCCCGGCGCAACCGATATCTGGTTTGCTATGAGTTCGGCGCCTTCCGGTGTATTGGCCATGCGCAGCCGCGCCTCGTTTACCTCGACGCCGCGGGTTTCAAAATAATCAATCAGCCGGCGTTTCGCCTCAGGATGTCGGATAAGCGGCACATTGAACGCCTTGGCAACGCATTCGGCAGTGATGTCATCGTGGGTGGGACCGATCCCGCCGGTAGTGAACACATAGCTCACGCGTTTGCGTAGTTCGTTGACAGTAGCGATGATTGTTTCTTCGATGTCGGGAATCACCCGGGCCTCCACTAAGCTGATACCGACTTCGCCGAGCCGCTGCGCCAAATGACTCAGATTCGCGTCTTGGGTGCGCCCAGACAACAACTCATTGCCGATCAGGATCAGCGCGGCGGTGATGGCGGAACTGTCTTTGCTTGGTTGGGCCATGGCCATAAACTACACGATGTCATGCGGTACCGAAACCGCCTGGTGATGAAAATGACCATATCTTGCAGGCACAGTAAGCATTTTGTTGATGCGTCTTAGCATTTTCGTCGACCGAGCCAAATCCGCCGGCCCGGGGCCGGCCATGAGCAAATTCGCAGGAATGCAGATATGCCTGCTCGATGTAGCGGCGAGGCACACCACGGGCCGACATCCTTCATGTACCAGTCCGAGCAATGTAAGCAATCTGACAGTGCTACATTGTGGCAACGAATTCAATCGGGGAGAACCTTGGGACGAACATGAATTTTGTAATTTGTTTATTATTTCTTTTAACTGTGCACCGCATGCCGCGACAAGGTCTGTTTGTCGTGGCGACTACTCTCCTGGGTGCCACGATTTCTGCAACCGCATCTGATGTTACAGTTTCCATGACCAGCGAAATCACAGCGAAGCAACTCCGGCAACATATCTTGCACCTGGCCGGAACCATCGGCGAGCGCAACGTGTTTCGGCCACAGGCGCTGCGCGCGGCGCAGGAGTACATCGAAGCGACATGGCGCGGTCAGGGCTATGAGATTGTGACCCAGGACTACTCGGTCAACGGAGTGCGCAGCACCAACCTGGAGGTGACGCGTACCGGCGTTCGATTTCCCGAGCAAATTATCCTGATCGGCGCCCATTACGATTCGGTGTATGGCAGTCCGGGGGCCAACGACAATGGCAGCGGTGTCGCCGCACTGCTGGAGCTATCGCGGCTATTCGTCCGCGTTGAGCCCGAAAAGAGCGTGCGTTTTGCGGCGTTCACCAATGAGGAGCCGCCTTTTTATGCCACCGAACAGCAAGGTAGTGCGGTCTACGCGCGTAACGCACGAAAACGCAACGATGACATACAATTCATGGTTGCGCTCGAAACCATAGGCAGTTATTCAAATACCCCGGGTTCCCAACGCTACCCACCGCTATTTAGGTTCTTCTATCCAGATCGAGGAAACTTTATCGCATTCGTCAGTAATTTCGGTTCCCGCCACGTGATGCGAGCACTCGTGCGTGCATTCCGGGCATCAACGGATTTTCCCGTCGAACACGTGGCCACATTCGCGGCGATCCCTGGGATTTCTTGGAGTGACCACCGCTCTTTTTGGCATCAAGATTACGATGCGTTCATGATCACCGATACGGCATTTTACCGATACCCGTACTATCACAGCAGCGAGGACACGCCCGAGAAGCTGAATTACGACGCGTTCGCAAACATGACCAACGGACTGTTTCGGGCACTGTTACTGCTTACTGGGCGCATGGATTGAACGGCACGGGGCTCGCGGCGCGATGATTCCACACACGCCGGTTGCGCCGATGAGCGCGACCCTCATGCAACTTGTCCTTGATCTGACAACCGCGATGCCAGCAGCGCGTTCTCCGGCGCTGCTTCATCGGCACCAAAAGTTTGTTGGATGACGTTACGACGATACTCGAAGATGTGATCGAGAGCGGGGTGAATATATAGGCGGTGTACCGCATCGCGAAGCGGCCACACTAGGAACAGCGGCAACGCGTAACGCACCGCATCATGAATCACCGTGGACTCGCCGCGGCGTTCGAAGGTGTGCATGTGATGCCAGAACGAATAAGGCCCCTTCATCTGTTCATCAACGAAACACCAGGGCGGATTATACGTAGTAATCATGCTCCGCCAACGCACGGGCACGCCAATCAACTTGATGGTGTAGTCGATGATACGACCCTGCTCTATCGTCACTGGACTTGGCGTGAGCACGCGAAATGACAGTGACTTTGGGGTGATCAATGCAAGATTTTCCGGCTTGGTAAAAAATGGGAATACCTTGTCGATGGGTTGGGGAACGACCTGCTGACGTTGCAGGGTGTGAATGCGCATGATGGCCTTGACGCTGCCGGTCTTTAATATTACTGACCGGGATGTTCCGCGCAGCGCCGCCCATAGCGCCACTTTGCAAACGGCGTATACACCCGCTCTAGCAAAGCCAATAACTTTAGCTTCTGCAGTCCTTGCGCCATCCAACGGTAACGCGGCAGTTCCGTCCAGATGGCTATGAACGCGCGCACTCCAGTCTGCCAAATGCCCTCCCTATCCAAGACGTGCAAGCGCGCCATTGCATCGCCAAACGCCAGACCATGAGCCGCCAAGGCTTCCTGGTCGCGGGTGATATCCACCCAATGAATCCGCCCGCTGCGGTCCACGCGCCGGTAATGCGCAATCTCGCGGCGGCAAAGCGGACACCCGCCGTCATAGAAAACAATCGCTTTTTGCGCCATCTATTGGGAGCGTCGTTGATTATTGGTGCCGATTATTACGCGGTTTTAAACAGATCCGTATCTTACACCAACGATCCTAGATGATGGCGATGGGACTTGCCCTGCGCGTAGTTCCCCTGCTGTTCCCCTGCTGCTTCCCTGCTGTGCGGGGACAAGGCGGAGACAAGCGCAGGGGCGGACAGCGGGACGCCGCGGTGCAAATTACGCGCTAGTAATTCGAGACTAGCTTTGCGGCGCCACGCCGCCAAGAGCCGTCGGGTTGCAGACAGGCGGTACCATAAGCCTCGACCTCTTTACCGTCGATGACGACGGTGGTCTGATATTCACGCTCCTGCAGACAACCACTACTCGGCGCGGTGGTGCGGTACGACGGCACGACCTCGCGATACACGACGCGCGGTTGATCGTATTCATAGTAATGCCGGTGGTAGCGATGCGGTGGATAACGCCTGGGTGCATCGTAGTAATCATAGCGGGGTTGGCTCATGGCATGGCCTAACACGGTGCCAAATAAAAGCCCGAATCCTAATGCCAGGCCGACGTCACCACTGTCATATTGGTGATGTCCATGCTGGTTATAGCCGCCGTGATAGCCGCGGTAGTGCCCACCATAATACCCCCCCGCCGCGGCGATATTGGTCGTCACAAACGTCGATAACACCACCGCTAGTAGCACTTTGGTCAAGCCGGGCATTGATTTGCCTCCTTGGGAGCGTACTGATTATAACGCTGAAACCGTCGATTCGTTGACCCATATGACCCTGGAACGACCCGGAAAGACAGATGAGAAGGATGCGCCGGACTGGCGCTTGGTTAGCGTGGCTACTAGGTCAAAAAAAGCTTGAATGTAAAGAAGAATATGATCGCCAGAATCGCGCCCGCGGGGAGCGTGATGATCCATGACATAAAGATATTGCGCACCACGTTCAGGTTCAGAGCACCGATACCGCGCGCCATACCCACGCCTAGCACCGCACCCACCAGCGTGTGGGTTGTGGAGATGGGCAAGCCCGTTCCGGAGGCCATGACCACAGTGGTTGCCGCCGCCAGGGTCGCCGCGAAACCGCGGCTGGGTGTCAGCTCGGTGATACTGTTTCCGACGGTGGTAATCACGCGGGTTCCGTACATTAACAAACCCAGTACGATACCTACGCCCCCGAGCAACAGTATCCACACGGAGAGCGCTGTTTTCTGTCCAATTACTTGTCCACCGCTTTGCACTATTCCCACCACAGCGGCTACTGGTCCCACGGCGTTGGCGACATCGTTGGAACCATGTGCGAATGCCATCGCACAGGCAGTAAAGATCATCAGCACACCGAAAACCTTCTCCACATTAGCGAAATGAAACTTCATATCGAGCGATGGGTCGGGTCGCACGCGGTTAACAAAGAACTTGCCCACTCCCATCACAATCAGACCCACGATCAGCGCCATTAGGTAATTCTGTCCGGCGGAATATCCCAGCCCGACGTGTTTAAGACCCTTGAACAACGTTACCAACGCGATAATGAACCCTACCAAGAATATATACATGGGTACGTAACGTTTGGAATTCCCAAACGGATCCTCGGTACTGAGAATCAATTTCTGGACACTCCTGAACAGCAGGAACGCGATCGACCCCGCCAGCAGCGGCGAAACCACCCAGCTGCTGACAATAAAACCAATTTTGCCCCAATTGATCGCATCCACACCGATACCGGCAATCGCAAAACCCACGATCGAGCCGATTATGGAATGGGTTGTGGACACCGGCCAACCAAAGGTCGAGGCAACCAATAGCCATGTGCCAGCCGCCAGCAGCGAGGCGAGCATACCTATGACAAGATACTCGGGTGTTTCGGCCACTACCGAGACATCAATGATCCCTTTGCGTATGGTGGCGGTCACCTCGCCGCCGGCCAAAAACGCCCCAAGGAATTCGAACACGGCCGCGATGAGTACCGCCTGATGGATTGTCAACGCACGGGAACCCACCGAAGTGGCCATCGCGTTCGCAACATCGTTCGCCCCGATCCCCCAAGCCATGAAAAGACCGAATACGGCCGCCAAGACAAGATAGGTGGTGGAGAATTCCACGGGATAGGTCAGTTGGCTTTTATCTGGCCAGCAAATATTCGAGACGGCTGCCGACGCGCTGCGCGAGATCGGCAATCTCCCCGATCCAATCGATGATTTTGTAGAGAAACATTACCTGAACGGGATTGAGGGCCTCTTCGAGCACAAACAAACTTGCGCGCAATTTGACTTGTTGTTCATCATTTTGCTTCTCGATGACATCCAGCCGTTTTATCATTGACTCGACCAATTCGACTTCGGCGCCGCGAAACCCGGTCTCGAAAAGCTCATCCAACTCATTGATGGCGGTGCGCGCCTGACTGGTTGCTTCCACCGAAAGATTCACAAACTCGACCATCTCGTCCGATATCGCGGGTGGGATGTCCATCTTGCGACCGAGCATAAGACCCGCTATGTCCTTGGCCTTGTTGGCGACCATGTCCTGAATGCGCAACATCTCGAGGAGATCTATGCGCGACACCGGCATGAAGATCCCCTTTGGTAAATGCAGGCGGATATCCCTCTTAAGGTCGTCGGCTTCGTTCTCCAAGCCACTAATGGCTTGCTGAATCTCCCCTGCCTGATCCCAGTCCCCTGTTACAACCGCATCAAAGAAAGGCTGTAGTTTGGAAACACACGCCACCACTTTTTCCATGTGATGTTGCATAGGTTTCACTGGGGAGCTGCTGAAAATTCTCGATAAGTAACCGCCGGTCGCCATAACTGTGATTTCCCGAACAAGGTCTGCCTGTATAAATGATTCGACGCGTCCAAACAAGTGGAGGCCGGGGTGTTGCGCAGAAAGCAACAATCGAGCGCTGTACAAGAAAACCTGACAAGATACTGAGCACAAAAGAATTATTGCAGCTGAATCGGGGGCATCAACCAGGCAACCCCTGCCGCCATTCCATCGGGAACCGCCCTTCGGAGCCCGTCCCGCAACCGGTCATCCGCCGGCAATCAACGCAATCCGGGTGATTCAATATGGCGTTAGCCGCCCAATAAGCCTCTGATGGCCATAGACAATTCAGGACAATTTGTGCAACAGTCGATGCTCAAATGGCTTTCACATATATTTAAATTAGCAAATCAGAGATTGGTCATTGGTTAAGCGGACATACAATCCGGGTGATCCGGTGGTATACCAGGTAACCAAGCACAGCAACCATCCGGGAGTGCGCGCGAAGAGCATTACGCCGGCAACACAGGGAGACCAGTATAGTTACACAGTGAAGAAATTCTGGCGAATCGTAGAACAGACGCCGGACGGTAAAGTTGTCGCCCAGACGCGCCGCGGCAAGCGGCACGTGATACGAGTGGACGATCCGTGTTTGCGCCATGTTACCTGGTGGGAACGGATTATTTACCGCACTCGCCTAGCGAATCTGGATGATAATGAGCCGTAACTGGCAGGTGGAAAGCTGGGGAGTTGGGTTTTGGGTTGTTGATTGCGCGTAACTTCAAAAGCGCATGCCGCGCAGGGTTAGGAACCAATGCTTCACGCCCACACTGGCGTATTGCTGAACATAAACAGTAACAATGTTAGGACAAACCGGTACTGTAGTGTCAAAGACATGGGGTCACCTTCTCGCATTGGACGCGTCGCACCCGGCTTGCGGTACACGGTCCGGCTTTTGGGATACGCGGTGTTAAATGTGGCGCACAATCACCATCAGCTACGGCCGCGGTGATAACCAAAGAGGCCGCCGGTTTCCGGTGGCCTCTGGGTTAGCGCTTACGCTGTCTAGGCGACTTTCTTGGTTACGTTCGCGACGTTCTCGGCGACGACTTTCTGCACATCACTGGCATACCCTTGTCCAATTTCCGCCACTACCTTGGCATCGTCGGCCAGATTTTTCACCACTTCCTGTGCAACCTTGCCCTGCTTCGCTATGTACTTCTGACCGCTCTCCAGATCAGAGATGGCGAGAGCGTCTTTCCAGCTCCCCAGCACCGCATCGGCATACTTGCGAACGCTCTCGATATTGAGGTCCACGAGACGCTCGACGTTCGCCAAGGTCAACTGGTTCACTTCTTTGATAATCCCCAACACGTCGTCGGCTTGCTTGGTAAGATCAATGTTTGCCATGGTATTGCTCCTGATAAATTCAATGGTTTCACTATGTTGCGGTGCAGCATAACAGGCTTTTTGTTGCAGTGCAACAATTTATCGGTATTTTGCTGTATTTGAACGATGATTTATATAACTTATTGTAAATAAAGGGTTTATACGTGAGCGACAACAAAAATGGAACGCCATCGCCGGCCAGCCGAAGTGTCGCCGGCCCCCTGTTTGTGTCGCGCTCCGGCACGATGCGACGCGGGACCAATAATCCACCGTGGTTTGGCTACAGTTTTTGATCTGCGTCTTGGTGATCGGCTACGCCGGCATCAAGTTATCGCAATATGGTGACGCCATCGCCGATAAGACTGGGCTCGGAGGCACCTGGATCGGCTTGGTCCTATTGGCTTCCGTCACATCTCTGCCGGAGCTGGTAACAGGCGTGAGCTCGGTCACGATTGCCAACGTCCCCGACATCGCCGTCGGTGATGTCTTGGGCAGTTGTGTGTTCAATCTCCTTATTATTGTTGTGCTGGACTTCCTACACCGCGATGAATCGGTCTACACCCGGGCCAGACAAGGTCACATCTTGTCCGCAGGCTTTGGTGTCATGCTGATCGGTTTCGCGGGATTCAATATCGTGCTTGCGTCGAGCGGCTTCACCATGACCGTGGGTCACATTGGCGTTTACAGTGTCTTAATCGTAGTTCTTTATGCCGTCGCAATGAGCACGGTATTTCGCTACGAACGCAAACAACTTGCGGCGTTCGCGGAGGCAGAAGCAGACCGTTTCCCCGAGTTCACGCTGCGTCAGTTGACGATCCGTTATCTCGCGGCAGCAACCTTGGTAGTGGTGGCTGGGAGCTGGCTGCCGTTTATCGCCAAGCACATCGCCCACCAGATGGGTTGGTACGAGAGCTTTGTGGGGACACTTCTGGTGGCATTTGTCACCTCGTTACCGGAACTAGTGGTGACCGTGGCGGCGTTGCGTCTCAACGCTTTGGATATGGCGATCGGAAATCTCTTCGGCAGTAACCTGTTCAATATCTTGATCCTGACCGTGGACGATATCTTGTATATGCCAGGACCGTTACTGGCTCATGTCTCGCCCACTCATGCGGTGTCCGCGATCTCTGCCATGATGATGACCGGGGTCGCCATTGTGGCGCTGCTTTATCGAACCAAGACCCGCGTCTTGAAGACGGTGGGATGGGCGAGCATCTTTTTGTTCACCATCTATCTGTTCAATTCTTATGTTATCTATCTATATGGCAAATAAGTGCGTTTTGCAAAAAACCACAGTTTAAAACCATTGTTAAATCCGGGGGTTAGCGGTTGCCCCTCCTTGGCTTAAGGCTTTAAATATGATCGCACTAGGTAACGTAAGTATTTCTCGCTGAGGAGGAAAAATATCATGACTGAGGTAATCAGAACCCTTATCAATGGCAAAGCAGGCATGATGCTGAATGACCTGCAAGATATCGGTTTCACCCCGCATCAGGCTGCGGGTTTTCTGGCCGCGACCAGTAGCGAGACTTTGTCTGTTTTGAAGGACCGCACCAATAAATTTGAATTCGCTACGGCATCTGAAATCAGCTTGATATCCATGCTGATAGACAACATCGATGCATCAGCCATCGGAGCGCGTGTGGGAATAGAGTCAGAACTCGCTAACAATGGTCTACAGACAATTCTCCCATCTATCGTTAACACACTCGCTAATAGAGCCAACATCACTGAATTGGTGGCCACGATGACGACACAGCGGGGTTTGATGAACAAAATAAGGGGCATGTTCGGAACCGTCATCGGCCGTTGACCACGACGGGCGAATTTCGCCTCGAACGCAACTAACAGGTCAGGACCGCGGGCAAGCGTAACGGTTCTGATCGTTGGTGATTCATGAATCCAATCGAATCTGCAGCAGTTGCCGACCAAAAATAGCGACCACGCCGTGGTGTCTCGTGGCCCCGGAAGTGGCATATTCAAACGCATAAACGCGTAAGAAATGTAACACACCGCCCCTGCGCCGCAATCCCAACCATCCCAACGCCACTGTGTCATCCAGGAACTGGACATCGTTCCGCCGACAATAAAGGCGCGCCCCGGATACCGCTTTCTCCCGTGCCTGCATGGAGTCAAACCAAAACCACAGCGCCAGGCTTAACACACACAACACGATCAACGTAGTCGGCATAATGTAAAACGCGGATAAGAATACGTATGCCTATGCCTCATCGTGACGTCGCCGTTTCCAATCGCCGAAATAAATACCAGCTGCATGTGAATTTCTGTATGCCGCAAATGCTATTCCCCATTGAGTTCGATCGGCGATGTTCGGTCACCTGCGTCGGTCGCGGTATCACCATGGGCCACCCACCGTAACACACGGTGTGTCAGCAACCATAACACCAGACCGCCGGTAAGTAGCAACAACCAGATGGGCCAAGGGACTGAGTCAATATTATCGCCCATCACAACCATGAGCGCGGTCAATGGCAAAATTCCTAGTCCGGTTGTCCACGCGAATGTCCACCAAGAAACGTTCATCAGACCGGCCGCGTAGTTGATCAAGTTGAACGCGATCACCGGAATGAAGCGGCTGAAAAGCAGCGCGCCCCCGGCATGGGTACGCGTCCACTCATCCATGCGTCGGTTATTTTCTTTCGATAATACGCGGCGCACGAACGGCCGTCCCAGCAGCCGGGCAAGCCCGAAAGCCAGAAAAGCACCCAGCATCGCTCCAGTCCAAGTCACCACAGTCCCCCAGAACGGGCCATAGACCATACCGTTGGCGATGGCGACAAGTTCAGCTGGAAACGGTACGAAGGAATGCGCCACCATGACTGAAATCGAAGCCACCACACCCCATGGGCCAAAAGACCGAATCAGCGACACGATCTCCTGCATGGACAGATGTGGCCACCATGCGTACCAAAACGACTCTTCGGTCAGACCCTCCGCGAGTAGAAATCCTAATACCACCGCCGCAATCAAAGCCCCGATCACGCCCAAAATGGTGGGATATCTGTGCGACTTCCAATCATCCACGGCGACTCGCCTCCCGCGTCGGGGATCAATCACGCTAATAGTAGAGAAAAACCGGTGCCGAACCTATCACCGCGACAATTCATCGTGCGCGGGTGCGACAGGATGATCGACAGATCAAACACTTAGGTATCTGATCGGTGTGCCGCACCGATGATGTCAGCGCGCATAATCTCTGGTCCATATAACCCCAAGGGCCCGGTGGACTTCGCTCAGAGTAGGTTTTGTTCGCTGTCATCCTGACACGCGTAGCGGGGCTTGTCGTGTGCGTCGTCGCAGGTAGAGATCTTACCGGGTCAAAATTGTAGCCATTATCTGCTACGGCTAGATGCCTCGCTGTGGTCGGTAGGACCAACCCTAGTTCGAATCCCTCGGCTACGCTCAGGGCAGGCCTTGGTTGGTATGGACAGAAAACAGCGTATCCGTATGGTAGTGTGACAGTATTGGCGTTACACGTTTTCGCGCACATGATCCGAGTCACCAAACACATCCACATCGACGAAAGCGAGATTGAGTTACAGTTTGTACGTGCCTCGGGACCGGGCGGCCAAAAACTGAACAAGGTCGCCACCGCGGCCAAGCTGCGATTCGATGTCACCCGTTCGCCGTCGCTGCCCGAGGCCGTGCGCGAACGGCTCATCCGTCTGGCCGGAAAACGCGTCTCCCGCGACGGAATATTACTAATCGACGCACGCCGCTATCGTACCCAGGAGCGAAACCGCCAAGATGCTATACAAAGATTGGTGCACTGGATTCAAAGAGCCGCCAAGGCGCCCAAGCCGCGGCGCAAGACCAGGCCGTCACCCGCCGCTAAGAAGCGCCGTCTCGATGAAAAGCGCCGTCGTGGACAGATCAAACGCATGCGTGGTAGCGTCGACTCCGAGCGCTAAACCTCAACCTAAAAGTAATACGCTGGAAACGGCCCGTTGCTGCCATCGAGACGTTCTGCGGTTTTGTTCCATTCATTGCCCCTAACCCGATATTCGAGCAAACAAAAAAGCGGTTCGTTTTTGGGCCATGCGCATGAGATGATCGAGAACCAACGATAACCCAACGAACTGGCATCGTCAGAGTATTTTCACTCGTTAGGCATAGGTGGCGGTGTATCACCTCCCACATGCCCGCATTATCTACATGGAATATCGGACTCAGTGGAAATAGCAGTCTGACCCACTGCTGTCGATAGCTTCAAGTTCATGGCGTATGCGTGGCGCTCGCTGATTCTATTCGACGAAAAACGTAAAAGTTTCCTGCGCTATGACCCGTGGTGACGATGACGAGGTTTTCGATAACGGAATCGTATCATGCGACCTGCACAACGATATCGCGGAGCACGCCGCCAGCGTGCTCTACACGGTCTGCGGTGTTGGAGAGATGGCGGTAGACCTCGCGGTATTTAAACACCTCGATGACGTACTGCATCGCATGCACCTCGGCACCCTCGACCTTCTTGCTTAAGGCTTCAAGATGCTCATCAGCGTCGAAAAGCTCGGCCAGGGCCGCTCGATACACCTTTTCCGTGTTTCGTTCCGATTTGCGTGCCTTAACCGCATTCGCCTCGGCATCCATCGGCTTGGTCGAGAGCTTCGCGTAGCCGTCGCGTAGGGCGACGGAGCCGTCACGGATCAAGCGCGCCATCTCCGCCATATGCTCGGTGGGCTTGATCTCCAAGATTTCCACTTCGCTCACCGCACTCTTCGCATAGTTGAGGATCTCGTCGATGGTCACGATCGCACGATAGATGTCCTCACGATCCATAGGCGTCGCAAAGGCGCGGTTCAAAATCCCCATATGCCTCAGCTTAAGCTCGTCACCCTCCTTCTCCAGAGTCAGCACTTGGTTGGCGACCTCCATATTGCCGGTTTCCATAAACGTCACGAATACGTCCATGGACTTGACGGTCAGATCGCATTGCCGGGTGATCAAACCATAGAAGTCGGGCATGCGGGGAAACACGCGGTCGACAAGTTTGGTGACAACAGAATCGGAGCTGCGGCTCATAGGGTATTCCTCTCAAATAGTCAGATTACGCACAAATGCTTGAATGGCTCCTTGCCCTCAGCGCAAGCCGATGAAGGTATTTACCACAAGATAGGTCGCCACCGATACCGTACCGGCGCATGGTATGGTAATGATCCAGGTACTGACAATATCTTTGGCCTTTGTCCAGCGCACCGCCTTCGGCCGCTCCGAGGCACCGATGCCCATCAGCGATGAGCTCACCACGTGCGTTGTCGACACCGGCGCACCGACCACGGATGCACTGAAAATGATCGCCGCCGACGTAAGTTGTGCGTCGAAAGCATGGATAGGACGTACTTTGAAGATGCCAAATCCAACTGTGCGCACGATGCGCCATCCGCCAGAGAGGATGCCGAGGGTAATCGCCGAAGCACAGGACAGGATAACCCACAACGGCACGTGAAACTCAGTGATGAAGCCGCCGTTCAGGAGCACGAGGGTGATAATACCCATGCTCTTTTGAGCGTCGTTGGCGCCGTGGGAAAAGGCCAGACCGGCGCAGGAGAAGAGCTGAATGCGCTTAAAGAACTTGTTGACGGTCGGCTTTGCCGCGCGCATCAGAAAGAAGACCACGCGGTGAATCAAGAATCCGGCCCAGAAACCGATGACCGGCGATAACACTAGGGCCAGCAACACCTTCGTCACGCCAGTAAAGTGCCACTGGGCAAGCTCAGAGAAACCCCAGAGCACATGGTCCACGCCCACGGCGACCACCACCGCCCCGGTCAAGCCCCCGACGAGGGCGTGGGAGGACGAAGAGGGAATACCAAACCACCAGGTAATCAGGTTCCAGAAGATGGCCCCGCTCAAGCCACATAGGATGATCGTAACCGAGAGGACGGCCGCAATGTCATCCAGATTGATGAATTTGCCGATCGTGTTGGCCACCGCCGTGCCGCCGAGGACAGGTCCGAGAAACTCAAAGGTCGCGACGATCACCACTGCCTGTATCGGTGTCAGCGCCCTTGAAGCGATCGGTGTGGCTATGATATTCGACGCATCGTGGAAGCCGTTCGTATAGTCGAATATGAGAACAGCCGCCACGGCCACGTAGACAAGCGCGGAGAGTATTTCCATTGGATTGGGATCTGGCGTGTTGTTCTATTTATCTTTGTGCATGTCATACAACCAACGTTATTGAACCGTAATCCCACACCCCTCCAGAATTACACTTCACAAAAACTGGGGAAAATTACTTCGGCAAAATCGGGGAGTATTAATCCGCTCGCGACAGTTTGCACTCATTCGCATTGAATGCGCAAATGTCCGGAGTGTATTAAGCGGAAGGTAGCGAAGCACCGTCTGTTGTTCCGCTCTTGGCCGAGACTTGTCGAGTGAAGCAAAAACAGCGCGAACATAGAACCACAATTTAGAGAACCAACGCTCGCTACCCAAGCCAGGTATTTCGATCGCACTGTTTCACCCCTATCCAACGGAC
>CALZGZ010000352.1 GCA_945787105.1 uncultured Gammaproteobacteria bacterium | reverse complement strand
TGCCAAGACCCGGTTAGCCACGCTGCGCGACACCACCGACGGGTTCAAAATCGCACGCAAGGATTTGGAATTACGAGGTCCAGGCGAGGTATTGGGCACCCGACAGACGGGTTTGATGAATCTTGTGATTGCCGATCTGGTCCGCGACCATGGCTTGTTACCACAGGTCGAGCAAATCGGACGCTTGCTTTTGGACGAGCACCCCGGCAACCCCCGGGCGCTGATAGCGCGATGGGTGGGTCACGGCGAGGGCTATGTGAATGTTTAGCGATATCAGTGATCGCATTCAGCAATACGCCTTGCTCATGCGCATCGATCGGCCCATCGGCAACTTATTGCTGTTGTGGCCCAGCCTGTGGGGGCTGTGGGTGGCTGCTCAGGGCCGTCCACAACCCTGGATTTTGCTCGTGTTTCTAAGCGGCGTGTTCCTCATGCGCTCTGCCGGATGTGTGATTAATGATTACGCCGACCGGGAATTCGACCCATTCGTGGCGCGGACCCGTGACCGGCCGATTGCAGCCGGTCGGGTGTCCTCCAAGGAGGCCCTGTTTTTGTTCACCGCGCTGTGCACCCTGGCTTTGGTCCTGGTGATGACGTTGAATAGATTCACCATCGCGTTATCGGTAGTGGGTGTTGTCATGGCGACTGTCTATCCGTTCACCAAGCGATACATCTATCACCCTCAATTCATCCTTGGTATAGCATTTTCCTGGGGTATTCCCAAGGCGTTCGCGGCGCAGACTAATAACGTACCGGCGATTGCGTGGTGGTTGGTAACGGCGAACATTTCTTGGGTACTGGCCTATGACACGATCTACGCGATGGTGGATCGCTCAGACGATCTGCGTATCGGTGTCAAGTCTACCGCTATCCTTTTTGGTCGCTACGATCGAGCGCTGATCGCAATATTCCAGTTGCTGACCCTTATCGTTCTTTTCTATATCGGAAACCGCTTGAACCTGGACACGTATTACTACGGGGGATTGATCACCGCCAGCGGGTTCGCAGTTTATCAGCAAATGCTAATACGCAACCGCGAGGAGGCAAGCTGTTTCAAGGCGTTTCTCAATAACACTTGGTTTGGCGCCGCGGTGTTCATCGGCTTGTTTCTCAATTATCTTTAGCCCGCATATTGCGCTAACCCGTATATCGCACCAAGGCCGTGAAAAGAAGAGCTAAGATATTGTTTGGAATAACAAATTTCGTGAATGCTCGGTGTGACGCTTGGTGCCCGAGCATGCACCTATCCCGGCCCTGGCTCGATCTTGCACGCCCGTACTTGCGCTTCACTCAACAGAAAAAACGGGGTCGGAGTCACAGGCTCTGACCCCGTTTTTTCATCGCTCCAGCGCGGCGCTTGTCCCCGCACAGCAGGCAGCTTGTCCCCGCCTTGTGCCCGCGCAGCAGGGGAACAGCAGGGGAACTACGCGCAGGACAAGTCCCGTCGCCAGCTGCCGGGATCCTTGGTGCAATGTTGCCCGGGCTAGCCTCCCCGCAAGGTGGCATAACCGCCACGATACGGGTTATCCTAAAGGCTCATGACCATTAAAAGGCCACGTGGCCCCAGGAGATAACAATGCGGTCGATTCTAGTGGTTAACCCTAAAGGCGGCTGCGGAAAAACAACCATCGCCACCAATCTTGCTACCTATTATGGCGTTTGGGGGGTTCCCACCGCCCTCGTAGACGTGGATCCGCAACAATCCTCAACCGAATGGCTCGATGCGAGGCCAGATAACTACGCCAAGATACACGGACTGTCGGCCTTGAGTGGCCACATTACCTTGCCCAATGGTACCAAACGGGTCATTTATGACGCCCCGGCCCGATCCAAGACCGATAAGGTCGTCGAACTGATGAAGCTGACCCAGGCAGTGGTCATTCCGGTGTTGCCTTCTCCAATCGATATCCGCGCGGCGGCGCATTTTATTGGTGACCTGCTGGTGCAAGGTCATTTGCAGCAAAGCAAAAAGCTGGTCGGAGTAGTGGCTAACCGGGTACGAGAAAACACGCTGGTATATCATGACCTCGAAAAATTTCTCAAAAGTCTAGATATACCCTTCGTGACCACGCTGCGGGATACGCAGAATTATGTGCGCGCCGCGGCGCGTGGTGTCGGTATCTTTGAAATGGGGCCATCAGCGGTGGAGCAGGATATCAAACAGTGGCGGCCCCTGATTAACTGGATCGAAGGCAAAAAGATTATCCGCGCATAACCCGCCCGACATTGGGTCGAATCTTTGCTGCCAACTACCAAGATTCCGTCGTATACCGTGCTACTCTCACGGTCGGTGACCAGTAGTTCGGATCTAAACCGGCTTTGCTTTTGAGCTGTTGCAGGAACCTGTTGCGTTCGGGAATGTTGTCCCACACGCTTGGTAAAAACGTTCCACGGCGAGTTCCTTCCGTTAGTATCAAACCATCGATCCCGGGCCGCAGTTGATCAATCAGTTCTTGTTGTGAGCCAAAGGTGATCGGTTCCGGAGTCGATAAAATCGAGATATGAATGTGCAGTTCAAGGAACTCATCGTGATCCACCTTGGAAAATCGGGGGTCACGAAACGCGGCGGCATAGGCATTGTGTGCGACATCTTCGACTAATGCTCTGGTCGCCTCGAGGCTGCCGATACAACCACGCAGGTCGCCATTTTTCTTGAGCGTTATAAAACTGGCCTGTACTGACTGCAAAGATTCTGGCCAATCCTCGACGATAACTGGCAACGGACTGCCATGGTCCAATCCATGTTTAATGGACTGCTGAGCAAGTCCGGTGAGCCGGTTGCGTTCAGTCTCCGGTAGTGAGCGTTCCGGGAGCGCTTCGTAGAAAGAATATGCGCCGTAACCCACTACTCGATCCCGGGGGCCTGCGGTGTCGCCGGAATTACGGGTATCCAGGGTTTCGACCTGCAAACGGTGGTGGGTCGCGGATTGCAATAACCCGCGGACGGGAATCTGACCACAGGCATGTTCCCCGGTGAGGCTGGCTGGATCGAATTGTTCAATTCGGCCGGTGGTAAACCGATCAAGTTTCTGGGCGGTGTTGTAGTCATGGTAGTGGCTGAGATCAGAACTTATAACAATCAGCGTCTCGGGTCCCCCCCATAGCCTTTCGAGCAGCCGCTCAATCTGCGTTGGATCGGCACTCCCGACCGCGAACGGAAGCAACACGAACTCATCCAGTACGATCTGCAAGAACGGCAGATGGACTTCGAGACTGTGTTCCAGTGCGTGGGCCTCGTCCATGTAGAGCAGAAAATCCAGGTCGTTAACGAGCCGTGCGACGGTGTCTTGGTCTACCGGAACCTCCCCCAGCGGTGACGCGAACGCACGCGCCGAGCTAGCCGCAACGCCGCTTACCGCCACACGGTGGGCTGGACCCAGCAAGACTACGCGCGTAATACGGTCCCGTAGCGATGTGACCGCGGCGTAGGCCGAACCCGCTACAGGCCCGGAATAGACATAGCCGGCGTGGGGAGCGATGAGGGCCTTAGGCGTGTGGTGGGCGGGTTTTGCATCACGCAAAAAATCCTCCACCTGGTTTCGCAGCAACGAGGGGTCATCGGTGTAGAACGTGCCCGCCACCGCGGGTTGTCGAATCTCTGTCATTGCAGACCTCGGTGGGTGATTAGCGATATACTAACATCTTAGTGCTAGCCCGCATTTCTCACTAGCATCTCGGATGCTGGCGCAGGACTCGTGCGGCTGAGCCCCCTGCTGTGCGGGGACAAGTGCCGCGCCTGGAGCGAGACCCATAACGGGCTATGGGTCGAGTGAAGGCCAAGCGCAGGTGTGCGAGAACCAGCCAGGGCCGGGGCGCCTGGTGAGAGATGCGGGCTGGTCCCATGAACGCTGTCCTTCTCGAATTCAAGACCCTTGATGTCATCGCGTAAAGCCCCCATTTGCTAACATGATGGAAACGGTGAGCGACACGGTTGCGACCAAATACTGGCATGTCCTCGAGGATGGACGGGTGCAATGCGACCTGTGTCCTCGTTTTTGCCATTTACGCGAAGGACAACACGGTTTGTGTTTCGTACGCATGCGCCAGGGAGACCAGATTGTCCTTACGACCTATGGGCGGTCCAGCGGATTCTGTGTGGATCCTATCGAGAAGAAACCCCTCAACCACTTTTTTCCCGGAACCAGCGTCCTGTCTTTTGGTACCGCCGGTTGTAATTTAGCCTGTAAATTCTGTCAGAACTGGGATATCAGCAAATCCCGTCAGACCGACACGCTGGCAGACAGCGCCTCCCCGCAACGTATCGCTGACGTTGCCAAACAGCTGGATTGCCGTAGCGTTGCGTTCACCTACAATGATCCGGTGATCTTTCACGAGTATGCCATCGACATCGCACAAGCCTGTCACGAGCAAAACATCAAGACCGTAGCCGTCACCGCTGGTTATGTGTGTCCCGAACCGCGCGAGGAATTCTACCGGTATATGGATGCCGCGGATGTGGATCTAAAGGCTTTCACCGAAAGGTTCTATAAAAAGATCTGCGGTGGCGAGTTGAAGCCGGTTCTGGAAACATTGGAGTACCTCAAACACGAAACCGATGTGTGGTTCGAGCTGACAACCTTATTGATCCCAGGCGAGAACGATTCACAACAGGAGATCGAGGAAATGACGCAATGGGTGGTAGACCGCTTGGGGCCCGATGTGCCGATGCACTTTACCGCGTTTCATCCGG